>JAOPYO010000046.1 GCA_025964575.1 Actinomycetes bacterium | reverse complement strand
GTCGCCCTCGTCGCTTGGCCGCCCGAAGCCGAAAGGTGTGTTACTCATGGAGGTGACCACAGGCCGGAAGATGGGTCATACGCTCACGTTAGTCGGTCCAGCCAAAGGGGGGATGACTCGGCTGTGAGTATTCGCGCTCGGCGTAGCACGGGTCCCGTCGTCGCCATCACCGGCGCCGCGACGGGTGTCGGACGTGGGCTTGCCACCCGGCTCGCCCAGTCAGGGGAGATTCGCAAGGTGGTCGCGCTCGACGATCACCGTGGGGACGTACCAGGGGTGACCTGGCGCGTCGTCGACGTACGGGATCCGCTGCTGTCGGGTCGGCTCGCCGATGTGGACGTGATCGTCCATCTCGATGTCGAGCTGTCCCCGGAGGCCGATGGACGCGAGCGCCGTACCCACAATGTGCGCGGTGCGCAGACCGTCCTGACCGCCGCGGGCGCCGCACGGGTCCGCCACGTGGTCCTCGTCACCAGTGCCACGGTCTACGGAGCGTTCGCCGACAATCCGGTGCCGCTGCCCGAGGACTCGCCGCTGCGGGGTGAGCACAACGCCAGTCTCATCGGTGACTTCTTGGAGATGGAGGAGCTGGCCCAGGTGGCGCCGTTGACCCATCCGGGGATGAAGGTCACGGCCGTACGGCCCGCCGCGCTGGTCGGGCCCGGCATCGACACGATAGTGAACCGGCACTTCGAGGCGCCCCGGCTGCTCGCGGTCAAAGGATGCTCTCCGCGCTGGCAGTTCTGCCACGTCGACGACCTGGTGTCGGCGCTGGAGTTGGTGGTCCTCGACAAGGTCTCGGTGCCTGCGATCGCCGTCGGCTGCGACGGCTGGCTGGAGCAGGACGAGGTCGAGCGGATCACCGGTAAGCGCAGGTTCGAGCTGCCCGCCGCCCTCACCTTCGGCACGGCGCAGCGGCTGTACCGTCTCGGCGTCACCCCCGCCCCGGCGACCGAACTGCACTATGTCGTCTATCCGTGGGTGCTGGACTGCGCGGCGCTGCGAGCGGCCGGCTGGAAACCGTCGTACGACAATGCGACCGCCCTTCACGTGCTCCTCGAGGAGGCTGCGGGGCGGCACGCCGTCGCCGGGCGCAGGCTCGGCGGCAAGGAGGCGACGATGGCCACCGCCGCCGGAGCCACCGTCGCCGTCATCGGGGCGGCCGCCGTCGTGCGGGCACGGCGCAAACGGCGCGGCGCTTGACGGCTCGGGGTGATCCTCTCGCACCACATCCGCTTGTGGCCGGGGTAGATTCTTCGTGTGGACGTCATTCGGCTCGTCGGGATCCGTGATACTCCGCTGTCGGTCGACGAGGTGCTGCGTGCCGTTGGTGATCCGGGTGCCGGCGGCATGGCGCTGTTCGTTGGGGCCGTGCGTGATGAAGATCACGACCGTGCGGTGACCCGGTTGTCCTACAGCGCGCATCCGAGCGCTGAGCAGGAGCTCCGTAGCGTGATGGAGAAGGTCGCGGCTGACTTCCCGGTAAAGGCTCTGGCAGCCGTCCACCGGGTGGGGGACCTGGAGATCGGTGACCTCGCCGTCGTGGTCGCCGCGGCCTGCCCGCACCGGGGCGAGGCGTTCGAGGCCTGCCGCAGGTTGATCGACGACCTCAAGGCGCAAGTGCCCATCTGGAAGCACCAACTCTTTGCCGACGGTGACACCGAGTGGGTCGGAGCCTGCTGATAAGGGGTTACCCTCAGGCCCATGTCTCGTCGTGGTCTGACCCTGGTGGTCGTCAGTGTCCTCATCCTGGTGCTGGGCGTGGTCGGTTCCATCATGCCGGTGCCGTATGTCGCGCTGAGTCCGGGTCCCACGACCAACACCCTGGGCCCTACGCCGGACAAGAAGGCCCCGCTGATCGAGATCCAGGGCCATCCCGTCTATGAGGACGGGGGCCATCTCAACTTCACGACGGTCTCGTATCAGGGCGGCCCTGCCCAGCCACTCGACCTGTTCACGGCGCTGCGCGGCTGGCTCAGTGACTCGACCTCGGTCGTGCCAGAAGAGGCGATCTTCCCCAAGAACCAGAGCGTGCAGAAGGTCGAGCAGGAGAACACCCAGCAGATGCGGAGTTCCCAGCAGGACGCCATCGCGGCGGCGCTGAAGGAGCTCAACGTGCCGCTGACCACCACCACGTCGATCGCCTCGGTGACGAAGGGCCTGCCCGCGGACGGCAAGGTGAAGCCCAGTGACAAGATCATCTCGCTCGACGGGACCAAGACCGCAGACATGGCCGCGGTGACCACGATCATGAAGACCCACAAACCGGGCGACACGGTGACGCTCGTCGTCGACCGCGGCTCGAAGCAGCAGAAGGTCGAGATCAAGACCGTGGCCTCGCAGGAAGACCCTCGGCGTGCCGTGATGGGCGTGACCCTTCAGGACGACTACACGTTCCCGTTCACCGTCAAGATCAGCGTGGGCGATGTCGGCGGGCCTAGCGCGGGCCTGATGTTCTCACTGGGCATCTACGACAAGCTGACACCGGGGAGCCTCACCGGCGGCAAGTTCGTCGCCGGCACCGGCACGATCACGCCCGAGGGCAAGGTCGGCCCGATCGGTGGTATCCAGCAGAAGTTGATCGCGGCCCGCAACGCCGGGGCGACGGTGTTCTTCACGCCGGCGGACAACTGCAAGGACGCGGTGGCCACGGCGCCCAAGGGGCTGCGGCTGATTCGGGCCGACACTCTCGACGGCGCCATCAAGTCGCTCGACGTTCTGCGCACCGGCCAGGGCTCGCTCCCCGCCTGCCCGCGGTCCTGAAGACCTCGCCGCCCACCTCGGCATGCCCTTGGACTGCCGGCGATGGCGGGCAGGTTCGCAGCGGCTGCGGCCTCCCTCTTAGGTTTCGATCTCCGGTTCGAGAGTGGCGGCCAGGGCGTCGGCCAGGGCGGGGACCAGGTCGGCCTCGGTGAGCACCTCGTCGTTCTTGTCATGCTTGCGCAGCCGCAGTGCCGAATGCCGGCTGCCGTCGCGCAGGACTCCCACCACCATCCGTACGTCCTCGCGCAGCGGATGCTCGGAGAGCCAGGCCAGCGCCTCGGCCTCGTCCTCGGGCATCTGCTCCTCGGCCTCTGGCGGCAGCACGACCCGCTCGACGACCAGGGCGCAGCCTGTGACGGCCTCGGGCCAGGCGATCGTGGCGAGGGCCTCCTCGATGGACACCGAGTCGGGCAGTGGCGGCTGTTCCAGCGCCGCGATCGTGTCGCTGTCGGCCGAAAGCCCGAGCTGGTCGGCCAGTCCGGGCTCCTGGCGGCGCAGTTCCGCGCTCTCGACCAAGGCGTACAGTCGGGGCGGCGCGTCCCAGCCCTCCTCGGCCGAGTGCCGCTCGAGGTCCAGTACGACTTCTTTCAAGTGGGTCACGACATCATCTTTCCAGGCAATCGGCCGGGCTAACGCAGGGAACCCAAGGCATGCTCGGTAAGTTGCACAAGAAGCGCACACTTGCGAAGAACGAGGTGGAGAGTTGACCTTCCGGACTCCTGGTTTCGGACGCCGGATCGGCATTGGCCGATCAAGAGTGCTCGTGCCTACGTTGGTGGTGCTCGCGGTCCTCCTCGTGCTCTTCCTAGTGTTCACCGCCATCTGGACCGACCTGCTCTGGTATCGGTCCATCGGCTTCTCGTCGGTCTACACCACCCAGCTGAGGACGAAGGTGCTGTTGTTCGTCGGCGCCGGGATCCTGATGGCCCTCGTGGTCGGTGCGAACATGGTGGCCGCTTACCGGCTCCGGCCCGCCTACCGGCCACTGTCGGTCGAGCAGCAGGGCCTGGAGCGCTACCGTGCGGCCATCGACCCGCACCGGAAGCTGATCGGCGGTGGCCTGCTCGCGTTGCTCGCGCTGCTCACCGGGTCGTCCGCCTCCGGGCAGTGGCGGATCTGGCTGGCCTTCATGAACCGCACGTCCTTCGGGGTGAAGGATCCGCAGTTCCACAAGGACATCTCGTTCTTCGTCTTCACCTATCCGTTCCTGCGGCTGATCCTGGGCTACATCTTCGCGACGGTGATCCTGTCGGTCCTGGTCTCTCTGGTCGTCCACTATCTGTATGGCGGGCTCCGGCTGCAGGGCCCCGGTGACAAGGCCAGCCCACCCGCGCGAGCCCATCTGTCGGTGCTGGTCGGCGTGTTCGTGCTGCTGAAGGCCGTCGGCTACTGGTTCGACCGGTGGGGCCTGGCGCAGTCCGAGCGCGGCGTGGTGACCGGGCCGTCCTATACCGACGTCAACGCGGTGCTGCCGGCCAAGACGATCCTCGCGGTGATCGCTCTGATCTGCGCCGCACTGTTCCTCGTCAACATCGTGCGGCGCGGGATGACCCTGCCCGGCGTGGGGCTGGCCTTGCTGGTGCTGTCGGCGATTCTGGTCGGCGGGTTCTACCCGCTGCTCATCCAGCAGTTCCAGGTGCGGCCGAACGAGGTCGACAAGGAGTCGCCCTACATCGGCCGCAACATCGCCGCGACCCGGGACGCCTACAACGTGGCCAGTGCCAAGGTCAGTGAGTACAACGCCACCACCCAGCTGTCCCCGGGGCAGGTGAAGAACGACACCACGACCTTGCCGAACGTCCGGCTGCTGGATCCCGCCGTGGTCTCGGCCACCTATCAGCAACTCCAGCAGATCAGGGGCTACTACAAGTTCGCCGACCCGCTCGACATCGACCGGTATCCGGCTGACGGCGGGACTCTGCGGGATTCGATCGTGGCCGTACGCGAGCTCGGCGGGCCGCCGCAGGGCGATGCCAACTGGATCAATTCGCACCTCGTCTACACGCACGGCTTCGGTTTCGTCGCGGCGCCCGGCAACCAGGTCGACGCGCAGGGCGCGCCGGTGTTCAGCGAGGGCGGCATCCCGCCGTCGGGCGGGCTGAACATCTCCCAGCCGCGGGTTTATTTCGGTGAGCGCTCCACCTACTACTCGATCGTGGGCGGCACGAAGACGCGCGAGCTGGACTACCCCGACGACAAGAGCTCGTCGGGTCAGGCGAACAATGTCTACGCGGGCCAGGGAGGGGTGCCGATCGGGTCCTTCCTCAACCGGATGCTCTATTCGCTGCGGTTCAAGGAGAAGAACCTCCTCCTTTCCGGGGCCATCAACTCCCAATCCAAGATCCTTTATGACCGTACGCCGCGGGAGCGGGTGGAGAAGGCCGCGCCGTGGCTCACGGTGGACGGCAACCCCTATCCGGCGGTCATCGGCGGCAAGATCGTCTGGATCGTCGACGGCTACACCACCTCGGATGGCTACCCCTACTCCCAGCAGACCAGCCTCGCTGATGCGACCAAGGACACCAACACCGTGCGTCCCTCGGTCACCGCGCAGTCGAGCGACCGCATCAACTACATGCGCAACTCGGTGAAGGCGACCGTGGACGCCTATGACGGCACGGTCACGCTGTACTCCTGGGACGAGAATGACCCGGTGCTGAAGACCTGGAAGAAGGTCTTCCCCGGCACCGTCAAGCCCAAGTCGGACATCAGCCCCGAGCTCCAGGCGCACCTGCGCTATCCCGAGGACCTGTTCAAAGTGCAGCGGGGCATCCTGTCGCGCTATCACGTCACCAACCCGCAGGCCTTCTACAGCGGCCAGGACTTCTGGCAGATTCCGGACGACCCCACCAAGGAGGGGTTCACCGAGCCGCCGTACTACCTGAGTGTCAAGATGCCCGAGCAGTCCGCCGCGGGCTTCTCGCTTACCTCGACGTTCGTGCCCAAGGGCCGGCCCAACCTGGCCGCGTACATGGCCGTCGACAGCGTGCCCACCAGCCCGACGTATGGGCAGATCCGCATCCTGCAGGTGCCGCGCGGCCAGGTGATCGCCGGGCCCGGGCAGGTGCAGAACACCTTCCAGAACAACCCGACGGCCTCTCAGCAGCTCACGTTGCTGGCGGGCAAGGGTTCGCAGGTACGTTTCGGAAACCTGCTCACGCTGCCGTTGGGCGGCGGGTTCCTCTATGTGGAGCCGGTGTACGTACAGGCGTCCAACGGCGAGACCTACCCGCTGCTCAAGCGGGTGCTGGTGTCGTTCGGTGACACGATCGGGTTCGCGCCGACCTTCCAGGAAGCCCTGGACCAGGTCCTCAAGGGCGGTAGCACCGCGTCGCCGCCCACGACCGGTGGCGCTCCGACCGGATCGCTCTCCGATGACGTACGGAAGGCCATCGCGGCGGCGGGGAAGGCCTTCACCGATGGGCAGGACGCTTTGAAGAAGCAGGACTGGGTGGCTTACGGCGAAGCGCAGAAGCGGCTGCAGGCCGCCCTCGATCAGTTGAACAAGGCCCAGCAGGCGGCGGCGGCGAAGAAGCCGACGACTTCGCCAGCGCCGTCGTCGACTCCCGCGGCGACGCCTGCGGTGACCCCGACGGCGACCCCTTAGAGCTGAGCTCGAGAGCGCCCGGCACCCCGATGGCAATTGATTTGCCTAAGGGTGCCGGGCGCCATAGAATTAAGACATCGCCGCGGGGTGGAGCAGTTCGGTAGCTCGCTGGGCTCATAACCCAGAGGTCGTAGGTTCAAATCCTACCCCCGCTACTGAGAAGCAGTAGATCAGAGGCCGGTTCCCATGATCAGGGAACTGGCCTCTGATTGTTCGTGCGTGGCTTGTCGGTGGAATTGAACCCTCCAGAATGGCCGTATCCGGCCTCAATTGGCTGCGATGGGATTTTCGCAGCCGGTTTTATGACCTGGCCGGGGTGGGGGTGGGGGTGGGGGGCAGCAGTGTCACCAGTTCCGGAGCCAGCAGATCGGTGACCTCGCTGTAGGGGAACTTCGCCGTGATCATGCCGCACGCTGTGGTGTAGCCGAGGCCGGGCAGGTTGAGATCGACCTCGACGTGGTCAGGTGCGAACACGGGGTGGACGTAGGTGCCGAGAGCATCCGCGGGGATGATCGGGTCCTGGGTGTCAAGATTAGTGGAGCAGAATCGATGATGCGGGACGCGGGACTGCAGTCGCCGGGTCAGCTCAGCGGTGTCGAGACCTGGCCGGAACGTCTCGCGTCCGGAGTAGGTTCGCCCGGAGCCGAGCGCCACCGTCATGGTCGAGATATCCCACCAGGTCGGGTGTGAAAGCACCCAGCTCTGGATCGAGTAGCTGTAGCGCACGGACACGAGTTTGGCCGTGCGCAGGAGCACCTGAGCCTTGGTCCTGTCCGCCGATACGCGCGGATCGGCGGGATACCCCTCGAGTGATTTGCGGATGTAGGCGACACGCTGGTCGACCGGGGCGGCCAGCTTCTTGTTGATGGTCTCCTGCAGTGCTTTGTTCCGCATCCCAGAGACCGTGACGTAATCGGCGTGCTCGGTCATCGGCCGAGGGGCGGTGAAGCTCTGGTCCGTGGTCCGCACACCGACAGTGATGCGCTCGGCGACCGGGCGGCTCTTGTGCTGGGTCGTCACGACGACAGCGGTGGCGCCGACAGCGGCCACCGCGGCCCCCGCGACAGCGAGCGCCACCTTGCCGGCACCGACCTTCGCGAGACCGCCGGCGACCGTCTGCCCAGCGCCCTGACCCGCTGCCCCGGCCGCCGTGCCGGCCGCGCCACCTGCCCCCGCACCGCCGGCGCCTCCGAGGGACAGCGCTGCGAGCGGAAACAGCGTCGCGAGGGCGGCGGCCGCCGCACTGAGTGCGGCGATCCCATGGCCCTCCCATTCCGAGCCGTACGCCACGGTCGCCGCGGCCTCGAGTTCGGCAACGAAGGTTTCGGCATCGGCCGGACGAGTCTCCGGGCGCTTGGCCATGCCGCGCTCGACCAGGGTGCGCAGAGGCTCCGGCACAGCCTCGACGGGCACCGGCGCAATGGAATGCCTGGCCATCAGCGTCACGGGATCCGACTCCTCGTACGGCCTGTGCCCGGTCACGCACTCGAAGAAGACGCAGGTCGCGGAGTAGATATCAGTGGCCGGTGTCGCCGGTTCGCCGCGCCACTGTTCCGGAGCCATGTACGGAGGCGTACCGGAGCGACTGCTTTCGCCCTGGAAGACCGATACCCCGAAATCGATCAGCTTGCTGCACCCATCGGCCCGCACGACGACGTTCGGCGGTTTGTAATCCCGGTGGACGACCCCAGCCTGGTGTGCGGCGGCCAAGCCGAGCAGAGATCCCTTGAGCACGATCAGGGATGCCTCGGGTGTCAGCGGGCCGTACTCGGCGAGCAGCGCCTTCAGCGAACAGCCGTCCACGGCCTCCATCAGGATCGCCGAGCCCGACTCGTCCTCGAAATGCCCGAACCAGCGGGCGACATGCGGGCTGCTCACCAGCTTCAGCAGCGCGGACTCCCGCCGGAACAGCTCCCGCGCTTCGGGAGAAGCGTCCGCGAATACGTACTTGAGTACGGCCATCCGGCCCGAGGCGTCCTCGCGGGCCAGGACAGCGCGGCCTTGGCCTCCCGCGCCGAGTTCACGCAGCTCGGTAAAACCGGGTACGCGCCAGTTCTCGGCCACTCTGCTCCCTCAAAAGGTCCAAACCGCTCGCGGGCCCGACCTCTGACATGAACTTCGCAGCAGACGCAAGCCCGTGCGCACGAACTTCACAGTGACCGGCGCCCACCTAGCGGACGTCCACTCGTGCTCGTCCTACGCGGAGCGCTGGGAGAGATCGACCCTACAGTCGGATCATTTCAGGAAATGGCACGTTCCTGTCCTACTCCACTTCATTTGGTTCATTCGACGCGGCGGGCGGCGATGCGCCGGGGATCCGGCCAATGGACGTCGTGGATCCATCCGAGTCGCTCAAGGAAATGGATCAGGCGGGCACTGGGATCGGGTTGTCCCTTGAGGACTCCGTGCCGGGCGCAGGTCGGGTCCGCATGGTGCCAGTTGTGCCAGCCCTCGCCCAGGGTCAGTATGGCCACCCATCGCACGTCGCGGGACTGGTCTCGTGTCACGAAGTGCTGTTGGCCGAAGGTGTGCGCGATCGAGTTCACCGACCAGGTGACGTGGTGAACGACGGCATAGCGGACGAACCCTCCCCAGAACAGGGCGGTCAATGCGCCGTGCCACGAAAGCGTCCACAGGCCGCCGATCGCGGCGGGGAGCAGCAGGGACCCCACGGCGATGAGGGGATACGCGGCGTCGAGCCGTCGGATTCCGGGGTCGGCGAGGAGATCAGGGGCCCAGTGCTTGCGGTCGGAGCGGAACCGCGCGGCGAAGAACCAGCCGACGTGGGCGTAGAGCAGGCCCTTGAGCAGTGCGAATCCGCTGTCGCCGAATCGCCACGGAGAATGCGGATCGCCGGGCCGGTCTGCGAACTTGTGGTGACGCCGGTGCTCGGCCACCCAGAGCGTGACCGGCCCCTCCAGTGCGATGCCACCGACGATGGCCAGCGTGATACGCAGCGGCTTGCCGCACCTGAAGGCCCGATGGGTGAAGTATCGGTGATAGCCGATGGTGATTCCGAAGATGCTGATGAGATACATCAGCGCCGAGATCACCAGGTCGTGCCAGCCGATCCCCCATTCCCACAGCGCCGGGACCGCGGCGGCTAACGCGATCACCGGCAGCACCAGCAGAGTGATCAGGAAGCCGATCCGGCGTCCGGCCGGGGCTGGGACCGTGCCGGTCGGTTGGGGCTCCGGCACGCGGGTCCTCGAGATCGAAGAGGTCACGATGATCCCCTCACCTGTGGCGAATGTTTGCTCTGGCGCCCCATCGTGATGTCGTAGCGCGCCGGATCCTCCGGGATGTTGCGGTGCAGGACGTCCGAAAGGCTGCGAGTGGAGCGCAGGATCCGCATCCCGATCTCGGAGAAGGTCTGGGGGGTGAAGATCCGAGGTGCCAGCAGCGGGTTGGTGAGGGCCTGAGAAAGGGCATCCACCGTGACGATGCGGCCGAGGAGACGCCCGAGGACCCCGCCCTCGCGAGGTTCCTCAGCGAAGAGCCCGGTGTACAACTCGATGTCGTCCACGCTCCGGTAGGTGGCGCGCAGTCCCGCCTGGACCTCTGGGTCTCCGGAGATCTGGCTGACGTCGGTCACTCTCGGGAAGCCGGAGTAGGTGCGGTAGTCGTTGTAGGACGCCAGCTGCACCGCCCTGCCCTCGGCCAGGCTCGCCGCCTCGATCGGCATGAGCACCGGGTCGGTGTTGAACAGGCCGATCTTGCCGGCAGGCTGGGCCGAGGCATCCGCGAGGGCCGGGCCAAGGCCGCGGTCAACGAGCATTCGTCCGTTGTGGAGGGTGTCTGCCAGCGGGATGGGCCGCCCGTCCAGCAGCACCGTGGAGGGCACGAGACCGTGCCACCGGTAGAGCAGGTTGAATTCGACGGACGCCCAGTTCTGCCGATTCCACAAAGCCCTGGCCGCGATCTTGTGATCCAGGATGAAACGGAAGTGGTACGGCGTGATGTGGTTGATGTACTCCTCCAGCACGATCCTGATCAGCATCACGATCAGGATGTTGCGGGTGGTCTGGAAGATCCGCTCGTCGTCCCACCCGGGGTAGCCCTCGGCCAGCGCCCCGGCGATGCGGTTGTGCTCGCGCAGGAAGAGCACGTTCATCATCATCGGCCCGAGGTTGGAGTTGGCCCGATCACTGCCGGCCGCGAAGAGGTCGTCCCGCCGGTCGGCGGGGACCTGGTCGAAATGGGCGACCGACAGAGCCGAGAACTCGGCTTTGATCACACCGTTCTCGCACAGGGCGGGCGGGAACTCCGCGCTGTCGATCAGCCGGCTCTTGAGCCTGCCACCGCTGAAAGTGCGCAGGCAGGCCGTGACCTCGCCGTCCAGCCCGTACAACTGGCACATGTCGATCTCATGCGGGGACAGCGTCCGCCGCGGGTCACGTCCCTCCTTGGTCTCGCCGCGCAGGAAGCCGTCGGTAAACCATTGGGCGAAGGCGGGGAAGAGCACCGTGGACCGGGGACAGAGCTTGGTCTCTCCTCCGCGGGCGAACAGCTTCGCGACCTCGTGGACGCCGGGTCGGCCGCCCTCCTGGTCGAGGACCGGCGGCAGGTGCCGGGACGAATAGGTGCGATCGATCAGCGAGGCCCACGAGGTGTAGGGGGTCATCGTGCTGAGCGGATTGGGGCGGGTGGGCATCTTGCGGATGCCGCTGTTGATCAGCGCCCGGTTGGTGACCCGCCGCACCGACGGATGGCGTTGGAGCATCCTCCAGACCGGCTCGCCATGGCCGAGCGCGTACGCCTCCAGCCGGTTGTGCCAGCCGTCCCGGGACGTGTCCCTCTGCATCCAGCCCCCCGTCACTGTGTTCGGATTCCTGATCTCCGTGGTCATTGAGTGGCCTCCCTCTGGCGCTGGTCGGGGGACGGGCCGATGGCGAGCACGAACCGGGTCGGAAACGCCGTCCCACTGAAGTCGATGGCTCCGTCGGGTGGTGGCAGCAGCTGGAGTTCGGGGCGGAGCATCACCCGCCGGACCATTTCGGCGATGGTCGCCGCGCCGAGATAACCGCCCACGCAGTCGTGTGCTCCATGGCCGAAGTGCAGATTGGCGAAGGCGGGCCGGTCCGTCCGGAAGACCTCGGGCTCGGGTGCCACTTCCGGGTCGGACATGGCCGCGGGGTGACAGGCCATGACGACCGTACCGGCCGGGATGACCGTCTCCCGGGGAGTGCCGGCCGCGAGCGTGTAGGTCTCCTCGCAGAGCCGGAAGACGTACGCGGCGAACGGGTTGAACCGAAGGGCCTCCCAGACGTAACGATCGAACAGCGCGAGGTCGGTCACCGCCGCCTCCTCCGCCGCGCGGCGGACGCCGGGACGCAGCATGAGCTGCTCCACCACCTGGACGACGGACTGCGCCGTGTTCTCGAGATACCCGATGAGCATTCCGGCGAGGTTGGTGGCCACCCGGCGGTCATCGAAGGAGAGCTCCGCGGGCGGGCGCAGCCGTAGCAGCCGGCCGAGGATGTCCCGCGGAGCGGCGTCCGGCTGGTCCTGGAGGGACGCACGGCGCTCGGCGACCAGTCCCGCCAGATAAGCGCGCATCTCGTTCCCCGCGGCGGCCGCCGTGGCGTTCACCTCCGGATCCTGGCGCGGGTTACGGAAGATCGCGATCTGGCTCGCCTGAGACCAGCGGGTCATGCTCTCCTCGTCGGGGCCGGGGAAACCGAGATAGGCGCCGCAGATCTGGAGCGGAATCCGGCGGGCGAAGGCGCGGACGACGTCGATGCGGTCCGCGCTGCGGGACCGGGCCTCCTCCGTCAGGCCGTCCAGCGCCGCATCGGCGAGAACGCCGACCAGCTCCCGGACGTGCTGCGCATCCTGGGGCAACAGGACCGCCTGCGCCACGCCCCGCTCCGCCCAGTGCTGGGTGCCGTCCCGGGAAAGAATGAAGGGGCCGTCCAGGACCACGTCCATCATCGGGGCGTACGCGCGGACCGTGAACACCTCAGTGCGCGACAGCACCTCGGTGACATCGGCGAACCGGGTGACGAAGACACCGAACGGCGTTACGAGAATGGGCCGTTCTGCGCAGAGTTGAGCGTAGAAGGCACGCCGATCAGTGGTGAGCCACTGGCCCAGCAGGGCCCCTTGACGAGCCGGCCCTTCAGCGGCCGCCGAATCGTATTCCCCGACGAAATCCATGGGTTCACTCCCTCTGAACAATCGGTCTCGCACGTTCTGCGGCGTACGGTGTCTCATGGATGGCATGGGCGGCTCGAAGCCCGGATTCGAGCGCGCCTTCGATCCAGGCGTGCCAGAGGGAGCAATGTTCGCCGGCGAAGTGGATGCGCCCCTCGGGCTGGAGGATGTCGGCGTGCAGGGCCGTCTGCTGGTGCGGCTCGAAGAGTGCGAACGCCCCGGCCGCGAAGGGGTCGTCGTACCAGGCGTGGCTCACCCCGAACTCGAAGACGTCGCCGATCTCGGGATGAATCTTGGCCACGTCCTCGAGCGCCTGCTCGACGCGGCGTTCGGGGCTCATCGCCCCCCAGCGCAGCGCGTCCTGGCCCCACGTGTAGCTGGCCAGCAGCACGGCCCGCCGCTCGTCCGGGTCGGAGTAGGAGGGGTAGCAGATCCTGCGAATCGGCAGGTCGGTGACCGTGGTGCCGCCGATGATCCGGTCGGTCCTCTCCCAGAAACGATCGCGCACCTGAAAGAGGATCTTCGTCGAGGCGTTGTAGTTCAGCTCGCGGATCGCCCGCTGCTTGGGGCGGGAGAAGCTGGGTGTCACCTCGATGTCGCGGAGCACCGAGAACGGGATCGCGCTGATCGCGTAGTCGGCGGTCAGCCGGGTTCGTCCAGCGGCCGTCCGGACGTGCAGGGTGACCTCGTCGTCGCTCTGCTCGATCGCGTGCACCTCGTGGCCGAGGCGTACCCGATCCTTGATCTCCCGGTAGAACGCCCGCGGGAGCTGGTCCGTACCGCCGACGATCTCCTGCATGTCCTCGAACGCCCGCCCGATGATCTCCCTGAATTGCTCGATCACGGCGGCGTTGAGGTTGGACTCCCGGAAACTCATGATCCCGTAGAGCTCGATGGCCCCCGGGGAGAATCCACGGACCTGCAGAAAGCTACGGATGGAGTATCGGTCGTACTCCGCAAAAAGCCGGTCCAGTGCGTTTTCGCCCTCTCGGCGGTAGAGCTCCCGGATCTCTTCGGTGGCCGCGCCCCACAGATCGTTGTACGTCCGTCCGCGTTCATGATCGGCCAGGTCGAACTCGAGGCGCTCGGGGTCGGCGTTGAGCTCTCGCATGGTCAGCCGACGACCCTGGATGTAGGCGAGCGAGTCGGGATTGTCCATCATGAACGGCCGCAGCCGCAGCCCGAATCTGCGGCAGTACTCCAGCGTGAGGTCGTGGACTCGCGGAATGCGCATCGCCCCTGCCTCCGCGTAGAGCCCGGGGGCGAAGTCCCGCAAGGTGTAGACGCGCCCGCCGACCCGGCTCTGCGCCTCCAGGAGGATCGGATCATGACCCCGGCGCATCAGCTCGTAGGTGGCGACCAAGCCGGCCATCCCGGCACCGATGATCAGGACGCGCTTGGGGGAGTCGGTTCGGGCGGTGAGCTCGTTCGCTGCGGCGGCGACCAGATCTGCGTCGACCCTGGCGCCCGCCCGGGGAGATACGGCACCGGCAGCGGTCATCTCCGCAGGAGTGGCCGATGGCAGGTTCTGCACGGTCACGTTCCTTTCGTCGTCGAGTCACGAGGTTGGCGGCAGAGTGACGGCGCTGGTGTACTCCTCGAGCCGGGCGGCGGCCGTGGCCAGGTCGGCGGAGGCGACGAGGCAGCGCGTGACGTGTTCGTTCATCACGTCCTGGAACCAGGCGGGCACAGTGGTGCTCTCGCACAGCCGCTGGGCGATGCCGCCCAGCCGGCCGGCGCATTCGGCGAGCGAGTCGGAGTCTGCGTGCAAGGTCTTCGCATGTGCGGCGATGGCCGAGGGGTCGGCGGGCATGGAGCTCCTCCGCTTCGGGTTGCCTAGTGGGTGAGAACGGATACGCCGGCGCCCAGCCGGGCCTGATACGCGGGAGCTGACATCACAGCGAAAGGGCGGGCGCCGTCCAGCCCGAGGTCGCGCAGGCGTTGCGTCATGGGATGGCTGGACGCGCCCACGGTAAGCCGGGCACGGGAGACGAGATGAGTGCGTGCGGCGCCCTTGGCGTGGACGAGCGTGCGCAGGGTCTCGGTGCCGAGCTGGGAGTAGCGGACCAGCTCCATGGGCGGGCTGGGCAGGCCGGGCCCGAAGTGCCCCTTGAGGGTCATGATCGGTGAACCCTGGTCGGGGTCGTGGACGGTGACGGAGAGGCCCCGGCGGCCGAGGTGGACGTCGATCGGGGTGACGAACATCGGGTAACCCCAGATTTCGCGGCCGGCGTCGTCCGCCTTCGCCGAGGTGACGGGCAGGTCGATGACGTAGGAGCCGGAGCGGCGGAGGTCGGGCCTGCGCATGAGCTCCGTCCAGACCTTGAGCGGATGGTGATCCCAGGGGTCGTGGACGAAGATGCTGACGCTGACCTCGCGGTAAGGGCCGATGCTGGTGCGGAGGTATTCGAAGCCGGCGACAGCGACCAGGACCCGGCTGCCGATACGGATGGTCCGTCCGATGAAGGTCTCCGCGAGGAAGTGCGCGGCCGCGTCGGCGTCGGCGGTGAAGAGCGAGACCACGGCGCTGCCCTGATAGCACCTGATCGGCAGGCTGACCGGACCCTCCGTGGTGGTCGTGGGATTGGCCGGGACGGTGAGGAACGGAAAGCCGTCGGGTGGCATCGCCCGGTCGAGTAGCCGGTAGGCCTGGGATCTGGTCGCGCTGCCGTGGTAGGGCGCGAGCCGGTCGTCGATGTATTCTCGGGCCTCAGGCAGGTCGTTCTCGATGTTGGCCAGGTAGTGCTCGATGCCATGGCACGCGGGGAAGTCGTGAGTCGGATCGGTGTAGTCGACGACACACCAGTCGGGATGCAGGTCGAAGCAGTTGCCCGCGCCCTGACCGTCCAGGGACGGGATGAGATCGTGCCGGTTGGTGATCGAGGAGACCCAGGTGCGGGGATCAGCCGGTGTCTTGAAGTCGATCGGTGATCCGACGGCGACGACATGGGTCACCTTGTAGCGTCGGCAGAATTCGGCGTTCTGAGCCACGTTCATGATCGCCGCTCCGCCCGCGCTGTGTCCGATCAGGGCGATTTCCGCGCCTTCGGGGACCTCGAAGTGCTCGATCGCCTTGATGATCGCGCCGGTGTAGGGAGAGTCGTCCAGGAGCGTGCTGCGGAACGCTCCCACCAGATCTTGTGGGGAGTCGTTGCGAGGCCGGCCTACCTGCATGCCGGGTGCCTGCACGGCGTATCTGGTCACGCCGTCGGGTCCTGACACGCTCTGGATCAGCATCCGCCCGGTGCTGCCGACCACGCGGATGTTGTCCAGGAAGGCGATCAGTGAGCCCTCAGTGCGGATCTTGTGGGCCTCACATGGGTCGAGTTCGATCGGTCGAGCCGCGCCGGCGCCCCGGTCCAACAGGGCGATGACCCTGTTCGGGAAGCCGGTGACGGGGTCCGCGGGCGGTTGTGCCTTGCCGGTGGCGATCGCCCAGGCGGCCGCGTCGTTGAGCGGGTTCTCGTCCAGGAGCGCCTTCAGCGAGGTGATCTCGGCGAACACGGGAGCGATGCCGCTGAGCGCCTTCGCGGCGCCACGCTGCTTGAACAGGGCGCGCAACGCGCGCATGGCCTCGAGGTCCCGGTCGGCGTTGACCGCCTCGATCAGATGGCGGAGCAGCGGGTCCTTGGTCAGTTCCGGGTGGGCGAGCGTCAAGGCCGCGATGCGCAGGCGCAGCGACGTCACGAGGATGAGCACGGCCAGGCTCTCCTGACCGATCATCTCGCCGAGCCTCGCCGCGGGGGTGCCCAGCCGGCCCCCGGCCGGCGCGAAGCCAAGGCCCGCATGGTTGGTCAGGGCACGGATCAAGCTCCGCTGGGCGTTCAGTCCAGCGCGTGGTGCCCGGAACGTCGCTGAGGCCACCGCTCCGTCCGTGAGGGCGGCGGTGGCGCGCACGGAGGTCTCACGGATCTTGCCGGCGACTTCGGCGATCTCAGCGGCCGCGTGGCGCAGCAGCTCGAGGGCCTCGCCGTAGGGCGCTTCGTTCGGCGAGGTGAACCGTACGCCGATGGCACCTGACCCCGCACGGTCCTCGACCTCTCCGGCACGGGGGGCGGGGATGCCCCGGAACGGGTTCTCGGGCTGGACGGTGTTCGCGTTCGTATCGTCCGGGTGTGGGGCGGCGGAATCGTCAGCGCGCATGACGGTCTCCTGGATACGGGGGCTGAGGGGGTGGGGTGTCAGGCCAACGGTGCGGGACGGCCTGATGCGCGCTACGGCTATCGGGCGCGGCAGCGTCGCTGCAGCAGGGTCAGCCCCACCAGTGCCGTCACGACGCCGATGCTCCACACGGAAGGCGCCACCTGCTCGGCGACCACGTCCTGTGACTCATCAGGCGATCTACGGGGACTCATCGGCTCCTCCTCAAGTGAATCCGCTGGACGTGGCTCGCGCTTTCTCACCGGTAAGAGGCATCCTCGCCGCCAGGATGAGCGGGCCGACCTGCACGGGGAGGGAGCTCTGCTCTAGGTATATCACTTAAGGTAAAGAAATGACTACAGTAAGCGATCTCTAAGGCAAAGAGGTAAGTCCGGTCGCGTGGTGACCAGAGGACCGATCGGGCGGGTGCGGGTGAGCGGGCCGCCGCGAGCGATGGCGAGTCCGTCTCAGGAGAAGTACGCCTCGAATCCGGCGGCCAGGGACGCGGCGATCTTCTGGCGGAATCCCGGGTTGGTGAGGTTCGCCGCGTCGCCTGGATTGCGCAGGTTGCCGCATTCGATGAACACCTTGGGCACCGTCGACAGGTTGAGGCCGCCCAGGTCGTTGCGCGGGTTGAGGGCGTTCTTGCCGGTGTAGGTGGAGTAGGGGGTGCCGGTGCCCCGGTGGAAGGCGTCGCGCAAGGCCAGGCCCAGCTTGTCCGAGGCCGGCACGGCCTTCGCGTTGTGGCCGGAGATCGGGATCGGCTCGATGATGTGGAAGCCGTGTCCGCCGACGGGGGCGCCGTCGGCGTGGATGGAGAGTGCGGCACCGGCGTGCGCTCGGTTGCCGATCGCGGCCCGCTCGGTGATGCAGGGACCGACTCCGGTGTCGTTGGGCCGGGTCAAGATCACCGTGGCGCCGCGTGCCTGGAGGAGTCTCTCCAGCCGTTTGGCGACGTCCCAATTGAAGGCGTGCTCGGAGTAGCCCGCCTTGGTGTCGGCGCCGGTGGTGTCGCATTCCTTGCGCGTGGTGACGATGTCGACCATCTTGCCGATCTCGGCGGGATGGCTTCCGTTGCCGCCGTTGTGACCCGGGTCGAGCACGATGGTCTTGCCTGCCAGAACCCTGTTCTTGGGGATCTGCTCCTGCCGGCCGGGTGTATCGCCGGTGACCGGTGGGGTCTTGGGCGTGGAGCCGCCTCCGCATCCGGTGAGAATTCCCAGCGACAGCGCGAGAATGACTTCGCCGATGACCGGCCGATGTCGCACGGGGGCAACCTCCATTGTCGAGAGTCCTACCGTAGCCACCGGGCGGCGACGTCGGCGATGACTGTCCAGGTGTCACCGCTCTGCCGGATGGCGCCGAGCCAGAGACCGGCCAGTGCTCTCAGGTGCTTGGACGGGTCCGTCAGGGGGCGGTGACATCTGCTGGACCAGGTGGCCGTCCGAGGAGCTCGATGATCGCCAACAGCACCAGCAGGACCACGGCGAGCAGCAGGACCACCTTTCCGGTCGGGTGATCCCAGAACACGAAGACCACAGCGGTGAGAGCGACCGACCTTCAGCCCGGAGTCGACCAGCTTCTGTTTCACCACCGCGACGAAGGGACCGAGGTCGACGCCGACCGTGTCGCCCTGCACCCTGAGTGATTCGCTGCCGGCGCCCTCATGCTCGGCCACCTATAACCCCCCGGGCGGAGAGCTCTCTTTGACCGGAAGTGGTCAACCGTGCTTCGAGAACAATCTGGGTCCACCTATACGGAGGCGGCGAGAACTTGAGGTACCGGCGAGAGTGCTTTGCGGTTGTCTTACACCGCTCCTTGGTC
The DNA here is from genome assembly GCA_025964575.1 of Actinomycetes bacterium. Classification (GTDB taxonomy): domain Bacteria; phylum Actinomycetota; class Actinomycetes; order Streptosporangiales; family Streptosporangiaceae; genus Actinomadura_E. The sequence goes on along the minus strand of JAOPYO010000046.1, from coordinate 2,202 downwards.
GGCTCCGCCCACGGGCTGTCGGCCTGGTGAGGAGACGTGCCCGCCATCGGCCAGGTTGATCCGGGCATCCGGAAACCGTAAGTGTGATGTGAACCGCAACCTCGGACCATCGTGGATGCCTGGGTACGGGAGGTATCGTAACTCTGACGGTGAGTAAGTAAGGGACTACTTTCGATGTCAAGGCAGTCTTCCTCGGAACCGCCAGATCTGGTGTTGCCGGGATCCAGGTCGGCCCTCGACCCCGGCCGGGCCATCAAACCGGGACGCCACGGCCTTCCGCCGGAGACGGTCGCCCAGATTCAGCGGGACCGGCTCATCGACGGCTTCGTTCTCGTCGTCGCGGAGCACGGCTACGGAGGGGTGACGATCAGCAAGGTCACCGAGGCTGCGGGGGTGACCAAGAAGGCTTTCTACGATCACTTCGCCACTCTGGACGACTGCTTCCTCGCCGCCTATGAGTACGGCACCGGCATGCTGATGGCCCTCATGGCACAGGCCTACCAGGCCGCGCCGTCCTGGCCTGAAGGAGTCCAGGCCGCCCTGCGCGTCCTGCTGAAGGTGCTCGCGGCCGAAGAGCCCTTCGCGCGGGCCTCTGTGGTGGAGCTCGGCGCGGCGGGTCCCGGTGTCCGGCTCGCCCGGGCCCGCTACCTCGAGAGCTTCCGGACGTTCTTCGCCGGCCAGGCCTATGGACTTTCACCCGTCCACGACAGTGTTGTGGACGCGATCGTCGGAGGCGTCTACAGCGTGATCTACATCCAGGTCGAGGCCGGTCGGACCGCCGAGCTGTCGGAGCTGCTTCCCTCGTTGACCTACTTCGTGCTGCTGCCTCTCCTGGGCAGAGAAGAAGCGGCGGCCTACCTCATCGGCTGAGTTATCGGCTGAGTTCGTTGGCCGCGTCGGCCTTGTCGATGAAGGGCAGCAGCGCGAAGTACATCAGCGAGGCGACCAGCTCGGGCAGTTCAGTGGTGCGGTCCGCTGCGACGTAGCTGTAGATCGTGTGGTAAATGCCCCCGGAGACCGCGTTCCGGACGGTAGGGGGCACCGACGACGTTCTGTGACCGGCGAAGACGTCCTCGAATTCGGCAACGGTCCGGCTTCTGGCCTGGCGGATGCGCGGTCCACCCGAGCCGGTCTCGATGACCGACATTCGGGCGAACGCCGGTTCGACGGCCAGCCACTCGAGCAGGGCGCCAAGGCCGGCGCGGATCGCGTCGCGCCAGTGGGATTCCGCCTGGTAGGCCGGACGCACCCGAGAGAGCAGGCTGCTGATGCTGTACTCGTACGCGGCGAGAAAGCAGTCCTCCAGGTCGGTGAAGTGGACGTAGAACGTCTTCTTCGACACCCCGGCCGCATCGGTGATCTGCTTGATCGTCGTCTGCGGGTAGCCACGCTCGGCGACCACGTGAGCGAAGGCATCGATGATCCGTTCGCACTGGTCGGCCGCCACTGCATCCGCGCGCAGTCCATGGCGTCCTGGTCTGACGGGGTGGCGTGAGTCCCCGGCCGACCGGGATCCGGGCAGCGCGAACTCATCGGCTGGATCCGGTTGCTTCGACCAAGATCCCCTTGACATCGGGATACTCCCGTTTCGAGCTATCGACCAACGACTAGGTCCATGTTGTCTACCTCCTTCGCGGCGAAGCGTGGGAGCCGCAAAAAGGTGGGTGGATGGAAGTCCCCAGGTAACAGCCATGATTCCCTTATATAACCGAGCAAGTGCTTGCTGGCCAGATCCGGTCGCATCACAGCTGTTTCCTTGACCTGAGACACCTGGCGGTTTCTAGTTACGGGGAGATGTCGCCCATGTTTCGTCCTCGGGGGAGGAACCCAAGGAGGCGATGGCATGCGCCGTCGTGTTTGGAGAACGCTCGCGCTGGCAGGGCTGGTGGTGGCGGGTTCGGTCACCTCGGCCGGAGCCGCCGCGAGCGGCACGGTAACCGAGGTTTCGGTCATCACCCCGGACAGCACACCGATCGGATTGACGGCCGGTGCGAGCGGGAGTGTGTGGTTCGCGGAGCACGCCGGCTCTTCCCTCGGAAGGGTCGACTCGACCGGCAAGGTCACGGAGTTCGCGGTCGGTGCGAACTCGCAGAGCAAGCTGGGTGTGCCGGATGCGATGGCCACCGGTTCGGACGGCACGCTGTGGTTCACCGACGCGTCCTCGATCGTGCCGAGGGTGGGGAAGGTCAATCCGACCACCGG
>JAOPYO010000029.1 GCA_025964575.1 Actinomycetes bacterium | reverse complement strand
CGTGCTTCGGTCCTTGCATTCGCACGATTCGATGCGCAGGATAACGCACGTGACTTCATTGTCACTGCTGCAAACGAGAACACTACGCGGGGTTCGTATGACGTCACGCCTCGCAAGCGACGAGACCTTGGACGACTCCGTGCGCCCTTCGTCCGCCGAAGATCTCCCACCCAGCATCGTCAGGGCGTTGGTCCGTCTCACCAGCGATGACAGACCAACGGCGACATTCGAGCTGGACCCCGACCCTGAGTCCGTGACCGACGCCCGCCATTTCACGACCGCCACGCTCGAGAACTGGGGCCTGGCCGCGCTCTCTGACGACGTCGCGCTGGTCGTCTCCGAGCTCGTCACCAACGCCCTGCGGCACAGCCTGCCGCCGCGTCTCTCGGAAGCACCCGGTCGTATCCTGCTGCGTCTCCAGCACGAGACCTCCTTCATCCTGTGCGGAGTGCTGGACACCGGCTCCGAGGCCCCGCGCCGCCGCGTACCCGACTTCATCGCAGAGACCGGCAGGGGCCTGCACATCGTCGAATCGTTCAGTGCGACGTGGGGCTGGATGCCGCTCGACGGCGGCGGCAAAGTCGTCTGGGCGCTGTTCCAGCCCGTCGGCTGACCGTCCGCTCTCCGGGGCTCCGACCCGGTCGCCTATATCACATCGGCCTCACGTCATGTGACGCACTCTGTCCAAACAGCACGGGCGACATTGGGGAGAAGAACATCTCTCCAGCAAGCGGAGTGTCCGATGATTCTCCTGATCATGATCGCCACTCTCAGCGGCACCGCCGTCTTCCTGGCGTATCTGCTGGAGTTCGCCCTGGCCAGTCGCCGCGATCCACTGGCCGTCCACACACGTGACGCGGCGATGCGGCGCGCCCGCCGGGCCGCCGGCATCTACGTCCGGCGGTCCGTGGCCACCAACGTCTCGGAATCGGTCGACGACCGGCGGACACCGGTGCCGTGACAGCCCGAGCGTCCGCTCCCCACAGCGCGATCATGGGCCCGATGGACGTAACTCCGGTAGAGCATGCTCGAACCAGACGACCTTGCCGTTCTCGGTGCGGTTGGTGCCCCAGCGTTCGGCCAGGAAGCTGACCAACTGCAGACCTCGGCCCGACTCGGCGCTGTCGTCGGCGCTGCAGAGATAGGGCAGCTCGTGCCCATCGTCGCGGACCTCGCACAGCAGCGTGGACGCCCGGATCAGCCGTAGCACGATCTCGCCGGCACCATGCACCAGAGCGTTGGTGACCAGCTCACTGACCAGGAGCTCGACAGTGTCGGAGATCTCGGCCAGTCTCCAATCACGCAACCGTTCGCGCACCATGGCCCGCGTCTTCGGCACCATGCTCGGCTCGGCGGACAGATCCCAGGCGGTCACATCCTGCGGAGGGATGCCGTCCAGGCCGACCGCCAGCAGCGCGATGTCGTCCATCCGCACGTCCGGCGTGAGCGCCGCGAGCAGAGCGTCGCAGGTGACGTCCAGCGAACGGGACGCCCCGGTGAGCTGCGCGCACAGGACGGCGAGTCCCTCATCGAGGTCCCGATCCCGCCGCTCCACCAGACCATCGGTGCACAGCACAAGCTGGGAATCGTCCTCGACCTCGAACTCGATGGTCTCGAAGGGCTCGTCGCCCACCCCGATCGGCACTCCGGAAGGCACCTCGACCACCGCGCTCTGCCCGCGCGGCGACACCAGGATCGGCGGTACATGGCCGGCGTTGGCCAACTGGCAGCGCCGCGCGACCGGGTCGTACACCACATAGAGGCACGTGGCGATGTAGTCCTCGCCGAGCCGTTGGGAAAGGTCGTCGAGCTGGCGTAGCAGGCGGTCCGGGCGGAGATCCTGCGCGGCGAGCGTGAGCACCGCCGTGCGCAGCTGGCCCATGATCGCGGCCGAGGTGAGCCCGTGCCCCATCACGTCACCCACGACGATGGCCAGTCTGCTGCCAGGAAGCGGAATCGCGTCGAACCAGTCGCCGCCCACCTGGGCCGCCTCGCTGGCGGGCAGGTAGCGGTAGCAGACCCGCGCACCGGCGATCTCCGGCGGATCGGTGGGCAGCATGCTGCGCTGCAGCTGCTGGACGACCCGGACCTCGCGGCGGTAGAGCCGCCCGTTGTCGATACCCATGGCGGCGCGGCGGGAGAGCTCCTCGACCATGTCGAGGTCCATGTCGTCAAAGAACGGCCGGTCCGACCTGCGCATCAGCACGAGGTTGCCGAACACCTTGCCGCGCGCGATCAGCGGCACGATGAGCAGCGCCCGGTCGCTGATGAGCGGTCGCAGATCCCGGTCGGTGAACTGCGCGGAGATCTGCTCGGCCAGCTCCGGTGTGACCTGTGGGATGTGAACGCTCTGACCACTCTTCATGGACTCGACGAAGGGGCTCCCCGGGGGCAGCACCAGTGTTTCGCCCTCCGGGACCGTGTCGTCCCAGCGGCCGGGCTCGTCGTCGTGGACGACCACCACCCGACGCACCGTGGTGACGTCACCCAGCTCGTCACCCAGCTCGCCGAAGGGCAGCACGAACTCCTGAACGACTTCCTCGAGCAACTGCAGCGCGGCGAAGTCGGCGAACCTCGGCACCAGCACCCCGGCCAGTGCCCGGGACGTCTGTATGTGGTCGAGTGAACTGGCGACCTGCTCCCCTGCTTCGCTCAGGAACGCCAGCCGCTCCCGAACCCTCATGTTCTCCAACTCCTCCGAATGTGCCCTTCGTGGATGGCGCCGCCCCTGCGGATGTACGGGTTCGCGCACCTGACCAGGAGTGGCCACGCGAGGCTTGATCCGCAGGGCCCTCGGCATGCCTCCCCAGTACGGCACGATCGGCAGCCGTACGGTCACGCCCACGTGGACGGCGGGATAGCCGCGGGCGAGGACCTGGGCGACGATCTGCTCGCTTGTATCCGGTTCCATCAACGGCAGCATCTCCATCAGCGGACGCCGGAGCCGGTCGCGATCCCGCCCGGCCACCGGGACCAGCGTGGGCTCGACTCGCAGCACCCGCAGCCCGGTCTCTGCCTGCGCCGGCCGGTCCGAGGGTGGTACGACCAGGACGTCGCCCATGGCCAGACCGGGGCCCTCCTCACGGAGCCGCCGAACGTCGGCGGCGAGGGCCAGCGCCCGGATCCGGCCGGGTCCCTCCAGCGGATAGACCCACCAGGCGATCTCCGCGAGGCTGTCGTCATCGGGCCGCGGCACAAAGCAGGTGCCGCACCAGACATGGGGGAATCCACTCGGCGCGAAGGTGTCCTGGTATTCCTGCGGCAACCTCAGCAGCGTATGAACCGACTGCCCGACGGCCCTGCCCCGGTCCACGCCGAACAGCTCGTCCGCGGCCTGGTTCCAGTGCGTCACCTTTCCCTTGCGGGTCAGCATGATCACGGCCATGCGTGCCACGCCGAGCAGATGCTGCTCCAGCAGTCGAGGCGCTGTGGCCTCAGGCACCCGAGCCATCCGGATTCCGGTGTTCACGGCGCGGACCCCTCCTCTCGGCGATCTCTGATGAGTTCTCCGAAAACCCGCGGTGAACAAAAAACTACATGGAGTGAGGTAGATGCGTCCGGCACTCCGCCAACTCCACGCGAAGTGGGTAACACCGTGTTCTCCAGTTACGTCATTCAGTTACCGATCGTGTTTTACCTACGTGATCAATCGACGGGAATGACTGTGTGATCACGATGAGGGATCTACGGGACACACCCTCTACGGGAGATGGCCGACGAGGATCGTCCGTACGAGCCCGCGGGCGTAGTCATCGGGGTCCGGCGGCAACTGAGCCCCCGCCGACACCGCCTGCGCGCCGGTCAGCAGGGTGAGGAACGCGTGCTGCTGACAGGCCCCGAGGAGCGCTGCCGCCAGATAGGGAGGTCGGGTCTCCGGTGTCACGCGGCCGGCCGCCTGCTCGGCCTCCAGATAAGTGATCAACCGTGCGTGCCCCTGGACCGGACCCGCCTGCGAAAGGGATGAGCCGGTCGGTCCGGACGCTGTCACGGCACCGTCGTCGGGAACGGCATCAGGCCGGAAGGAGCCGGGGGATTCTCCAGGGCCGTGACCCTGGGCCGGGCCGCCGCGCTGTAGCCAGCTGAGCACCTCGCGATCACCGAGCGCCGATCCGGTCATGGGCAGCAGATCACCGTAGAACCGGACCGCGGCGGCCGCCAGCCGGGTGAGATTGTCCTCGACGGTGTTCTTACCGATGGCGGAGAGAAGCTCCATCATCGCGCCACGGATGCCACTGGCCACCTGGGCCAGCGCGCTGCCGAACAGAGCGCTCTTGTTGTCGAAGTGGTTGTAGAGGCTGCCCTCAGAGACCCCGGCGGTCCGGGCGATCTCCTTGGTGGTCGCCGCGGTGACACCGCGTTCCTTGATCACCTGAATTGCGGCGTCGAGGATCCGCTCACGCATCGGCTGGGCCATGAATCCCTCCTCCTGGGGCACTGCGGCGCTGAAGCGCTGGGGCGAAGCTAGCACAACGACTGAGTGAGCGCTCACCCAAAAAGGATCTCTTCGGTGATTGCGGCCCGCGCTGGGTCGACGGTGCGCACGCAGCCGCCGACGGACCGCTCCGCCCAATCGGTAACGATCTGTGACGAACGCCACGGAACCCTTTTGCCATCCTTATGCGTCTTAGGTAGTGGGACGACACTAATGAGTGGGAAACGCACGATGTGCACGGTCGTCGCCTGACCACACGCCGAGGACCGCACAAACCCCGCCAGAGTGATCCAGGTCCACACGAACCCCTCGACTCACCCGCCAAGCGTGGCTCGAGAGCATTTTCCCTTTGGCCCTGCGAGTGGAACCCCCACCCAGGACACCTCCACCTGGGGGATCCCCCAACTTGGACGGAGCGTCCGCCCAGGTCAGACCTACGGAGTGATGATGAGCACTGTCGCCACGCCGGTTCGCCCGGAGAACTTCGACGCCCAAACAGATCGATATGAGCGTGATGTCCTTCCGCTCGCCGACCCGCTGTACGCCAGCGCCATACGCATGACCCGTAACAGCGCCGATGCCGAGGACCTCGTGCAGGAGACGCTGGCCAAGGCTTATGTGAACTTCCACCAGTTCAAGGAAGGCACGAACCTGAAGGCCTGGCTGCACCGAATCCTCACCAACAACTTCATCAACCTGTACCGCAAGAAGCAGCGCGAGCCACAGCGCACCGGCTCCGACGAGCTGGAGGAGTGGCAGCTCTCGCAGACCGAGTCCCGCACCTCCGGACTGCGGTCGGCTGAGCGGGAGGCTCTGGAGCGGATCCCGGACGGCACGATCGTCGCGGCCCTGCGCAACCTCCCCGCCGACTTCCGCCAGGCGGTCTATCTCGCGGACGTCGAGGGCTACGCCTACAAGGAGATCGCCGACATGATGGGCACGCCCATCGGCACGGTCATGTCCCGGCTGCACCGGGGCCGCAAGCAGCTCCGCGAGATGCTCGCCGGACGCGGGGAGCACGTTCTCGCCGCCTGAGAGCACCGACGAAACACCCCCGTACGGGTCGTACGGGGGTGTTTCGCGTTCGGTCTCGGACCGGCCCGCGCATAGGACCCCTTCTTGAGGGTAGAGCCGCAGCACCTGAGAGGAGGCGCACAGTGAAGCAGAAGCCAAGCGCCCTCACGACGCCCGGGCCGGTGACGATGCCACTCGAAGCGACGCTCGGCAAGGCCGCCCGGATCATGCGTGATCAGGCACCGCCCAACATGTGAGGGGGCGCCCATGACCGAGAGCACGCGGGATAACGTGGCAGATGTGCCCGAACCCCGCTCGGTGATCACTGACGAGCTCGCCATCGAAATAGCCCGGCTCGGACTGGTCCGAGAGTCCTCGGATGTCAGCACCCTGCGCCGGGTCACCGAGCTCGCCGCCCGCTCGGTGAACGGCTGCGCGGGCGCGACCTCCGTACGCTGGCGCTGGGATCGGTCGGACCCACCGGAACCCGTGATCTCCGCCGGCAGCCACCCCGCACTCGCGGAGCTCGTTGATCTGCAGATCAGCCGCGGAGAGGGGCCGATCTTCGATGTTGTGACCACCCACGCACCGCTGAGCTGCGAGGACACGCTCGCCGAGACGCGTTGGCCCCACTACACGCCCGCCATGCTGCGGCGTGGCGTTCGGTGCTTCACCACCACCCTGCACGAGACCGACGAGGTGCTGATGACGCTCACCCTGTACGGCGTGCTGCCACGGTCGCTCGACCCGCGGCAACTGGCGGTCGCAGCACTGCTCATCGCCCAGGGCGGAGCCGCGGTCTCCAACACCCGGCAGTACGACGACGCGCACCGTACCGCCGTGCAGCTCCAGGCCGCGGTGGAGACACGGGCGGTCGTGGACCAGGCGAAGGGCATCCTCATGCACGCGCTCGGCTACGACGCCGACCGGGCGTTCGCCGAGCTCCGGCGGATCTCGCAGACCCGCCATGTGAAACTGACCGCGCTCGCCCAGCGCATCGTCGACGGCGATAGGATTCAAGGGAGCAAATGATCTAGAACGGCCTCGCACCGCAGATCAGGGCGTTTCAGCACTTTACTCGTCGCTTGCGCTGCCCGAGCGGGCATACCATGCGATCGACTGGGTTGATGTAGGCCGCAACCCGGTGGATCCGCCGTGGGTTGTCATTTGTCGTCACCGCTCAGCGCAGGGAGCTGTGCATGTCGGATCAGCTCGAACCCGCAGTGATCATGCGGGAAATCGGTGACCTCGAGCTCCGGATCGAGGAGCTGCATCAGGCCGCCTCGATGCCTGCGCTCGATCTGCGGGCCACCCTCGAAGCGGCCCTGGTGGAGCTGGACCTCGCCTTGACCGCGCTGCGCACCTTGGGGGGACTCCAGGCCGCCGTCGGCGATGACGACGGTTCCGCCGCCGAGACCGAGCGGCGCGTGCTCCGCACCGTCTTCCAGGACGCCCCCGTGCCGCTGTTCCTGCTGGATCGCGACGCAGGCGTACGGCGGGTGAATCAACAGGCCGCCGTGCTGCTCGGTACCTCACCCGGCTATGTCTCCGGCAAGCCGTTCCCGATCTTCTGCGATCTACCGACCCGGGCGGCGCTCCGCTCCCGGCTGGCCGCCGTCGTGCGCACCGGCAACAGGGGCCATGCCAACGTCCGCTTCCTCAGCAAGAAATCGCCGGTCGACGCCGTGGTCACGCTCGCCCGGGTATGGATCCGTGGGGAGCCTGATCCGCTCGTGATCGCCGCGGCGGCGCCGGTGTCCGGAAAGCTGCCCGAGCCGGAGCCGCCCGAGGACGGCATCACGGTCGGAGACGATGCGATGGCCACCGTCATGCACCGGATGGACGTCCTCGCCTCCGCGACCGAGCTGCTGCTGGCCGAGCCGGTCCTCAACGAGTCCATGGCCGTACGCCGCTGCGCGCGGCTGCTCGCGACCGAGCTGGCCGACTGGGCGATCATCGATGTGGCACTGGGCGACGACTTCCGCCGCCAGGTGGTCTTCGGCCCCGACGAGGAGCGGTGCGCTGAGGTCTCACGGACCATCGAGGACCTCGACCCCGCACCTGGCGCCCTTCCGCACACTGTGTACGGCAACCGGCAGACGGCGCTGTACGCCCATGTGGAGGACCTCGACATCCTCGGGGTGACGGCCGACGGCATCTCGGTATGCGGGCTGATGGGCGCCACCTCCATGCTGAGCGTCCCGATCGAGGACGGCGAGAACTGCCTGGGTGCGATCACCCTTGCGACCAGTGGTGAGCACGGCCAGTTCGATCTCATGGATCTGGGCGTCGTGCAGCGGCTGGCCCGCCACCTGGGGCTGGTCATCCGGGCCGCGCGGCTCTATCAGCGCCGGATCGAGGTGGCCGACAGCCTGCAGGCGAGCCTGCTGCCCCGTGAACTCCCCACGATCCCCGGTCTGGAGGTGTCCGCGCGGTACATCGGCGCCACCGGAGGCGTGGAGGTCGGCGGCGACTTCTATGACGTGTTCGAGACCACGACCGGCTGGGGTTTCGTGCTCGGTGACGTGTGCGGCAAGGGCGAGGAGGCGGCCGCCGTCACCGCCACCGCCCGGCACGGCGTACGGCTGTTGTCGCGCTGGAAGACCGAGCCCGCCGAGGTGCTCACCATGGTCAACCAGGCGTTGATGGCGGAGGACCGGTTCGTGACGGCGGTGCTGGCCGGCCTGACGGTGCACGGGACCGGGGTGGGCATCACGCTCGGCAGTGCCGGGCACCCGCCGTCGATCGTGATCCGGGCCGACGGAGTGGTCCGCACCGCCAGCGGCGGAGGCGTGCCGCTCGGCCTTTTCGACGACTTCGCGCCGGCCATCGAGTCGCTCGACCTGGAGGCGGGCGACACCCTGTTCCTGTACTCCGACGGTGTGCTCGACGCCTGTGACCAGATGCGCGAGCGGTTCGGCGACGAACGGCTGATCGAGATCCTCGCCACCTACAACGGCCGTCCGCTGCACGAGGTGCTGATGGGGGTGGAGCGTGCGCTCATCGACTTCTGTGAGGGCGACCTTGCCGACGACGTGTCGATCCTGGCGCTGCGCGTGCTACCCCTCACCATGGACTGAGGAACAGCCAGGTCACAAAGTCATTTTCCGCTTTCGTGTTTGATCGCGTCCGCCAGCGGTAATATCTCCCCACGTAGGTGCCTAAGACGCAGGCACAACTTCTGGAGACAGGTCTGACCTGTCCCGATCACCGGAGTTGTGCATGTGCGTCCCAGGCACCTTTTCGGTTTTCCCCCGCTCGGTGGTTCGCCCACCGGCGACTCGTGGGCGCACGCGGCACTCTTCGCCGTCTGCAGTTTCAGAGTCCCTCTCGCATCTCACCGGTCTCCGCCGCTTGCGGAAGCCGTCCCGTATAGCTCTCTCCCCGGACCCCCGGCCGGTCGCGGACGCGCCTGCTCTGGGCTTCCCGCTTCCGGCCGGAGACCACGTTCTTCAGCACGTGCTTCAGCACGTTCCTCAGCATCAGGAGATGACCCGATGAAGATTTCCATGATCTCCGTATCGGTCGGCCCGCTCCCCACTCCCGGAGGCCACTGCGCGCAGAGCATCCATGTCGCCGAGCTCGCTCGAGAGCTGGGGGCCCAGGGCCACCAGGTCACCATCCACACCCGGCGGAGCGACCCAGGCCAGCGCAACCGCTCGACGTTCGCCCCCGGCGTGACCGTCGAGCACGTGATGGCCGGCCCGGCCCGGCCGCTGTCCGCCGAGGAACTCCTCCCCCACCTCGCCGCCTTCGGCCAGCATCTGGCCACCCGCTGGGCGAAGGCCACTCCCGACGTCGTCCACGCCCAGGACTGGACCAGCGGGCTCGCCGCGCTGTCCGGTGCCAACGACCTGGCCATCCCGGTGGTGCAGACCTACCATTCGCTGGGCCTGGTGGAACAGATGCACACGAGCACCGCGGGTCCGGCTCCGCGCATCCGGCTGGAGAAGGCCCTGGGCCGTACGGTCGACGCGATCATCGCCGGCTGTGCGGACGAGAAGGAGGACATGGTCGCGATGGGCATGCCCCGTCCGCGGATCTCCGTCGTGCCGGCCGGTCTTGACGTGGAGGAGTTCACCGAGCAGGGTCCCGCCTATCCGCGCGGCGACAGGCAGCGGCTGCTCATGCTGAGCGGGCCTGACGAGAGCAAGGGCGTCCGCACCGCCATCTCGATGCTCGCCTGGATCCCGGGCGCCGAGCTCGTCATCGCCGGTGGGCCACAGCGCGAGGACCTCGCGATCGACCCGGGCGTGCATGAGCTGCGGATGCTCGCCAAGGAGGTCGGGGTCGCCGATCGAGTGATCTTCCTCGGCCGGGTCACCCGCAAGAACGTCCCGAGACTCCTGCGCTCGGCCGACCTGGTGCTCTCGCTTCCCTCGTACGAGCCGTACGGATTGGTCCCGCTGGAGGCGATGGCCTGCGGAATCCCGGTGGTCGCCACCGCGGTCGGCGGGCACCTCGACACGGTGATCGACGGCGTCACGGGACTCCTCGTGCAGCCGGGCCGACCGGTCGAGCTGGCCCGGCGGATACGCCGGCTGCTGGCCGAGCCGACCGAGCTGGAGGCTCTCGGCATCGCCGCGGCGGACCGGGTCCGCTCGCGTCATGCCTGGCCTCGGGTCACCCGCGAAACGGTCGCCGTCTACCACCGGGTGGCCCAGCTCGAGGAGCTGGAGGCCACCGCCTGATCCCGACCTCTGTGATCATGCGATCGACCGTCGGTCGATCGCATGATCACAGAGGATGGGTGTGGGCTCAGTAGGCCTTGCTGAAGATCACGCGCTTGCCGTACGCCGACGGCTGCTCGCACTTCACGCAGAGGCCGGTCTCTTCCGGCGCGTCCAGGGGGATGCACCGCGGGGTCGCGGCGGTCTCCGCCTTGATCTCGTCCTCGCACTCGCTGCGCCCGCAGTGGAAGGCGCGGGCCCAGCCGGTCGCCACCTGGTCGACGAAGGCCTCCCAGGTATCGACGTCCGCAGTGTTCTCGTCCCGGAAGGTCTCGGCCCTGCGCAGCAGGAAGGCTTGGAACTCGTCCAGAATCTTGGGAAGAAGCACCGGTAGCTCATCGAATGGGATCTGCTCCTTGCCCTGGCCCACCTCCGTGGGAAGCCGGCGGGCCAGCGTCACGACGCCGCCCTCCAGGTCACGGGGGCCGAGCTCCAGGCGGACCGGGACGCCTCGCATCTCCCACTCGTTGAACTTGAAGCCCGGTGACAGCTGCGGCCGGTTGTCGTCCACGTGCACGCGGATGCCGGCCTTGCGAAGCTCGGCGCCCAGCTCGCGGGCCCTCGCCGCGGTCTCCTCACCCTGCTCCTTGCGGCCGATCGGCACGATGACGACCTGGTAGGGCGCCAGCCGCGGCGGGATGATCAGGCCCTTGTCGTCGCCGTGGGTCATGATGACCCCGCCGATCAT
>JAOPYO010000023.1 GCA_025964575.1 Actinomycetes bacterium | reverse complement strand
ACTCGTTCTCCACCTCCATCGGCGGCGGAACCTCGGAGATCCAACGCAACATCATCGGCGACCGCGTGCTCGGTCTCCCACGCTGAGAGGACGGCACCGTGGACCTTCTTCCCTCTTCCGACCAGCTAGAACTGGTCGGCGCGGCATCGGAGTTCTTCGCCGAGCAGCTCCCGATCGGCACCATCCGGGAGCGCCGCGCCGAGCCGAGCGCGATCAGCACCAAGATCTGGTCCGCCGGCGCGGAGCTCGGCTTGCTCGGTCTGAGCGCGCCCGAGGACGTCGGCGGATCCGGCCGTGAGCTCGATGACGAGGTGCTGCTGTTCCGAGAACTGGGCCGAGGCCTCGTGCCCGGGCCGTTCCTCGCCTCGGTGCTCGGCGCCCGGGTCGCCGCGCTGGCCGGTCACGCGGACCTCGCCCGCTCGATCATCAGCGGCGACACGCGGGTCGGACTCGCGGAACGCCGCGGGGACGGCGCTGGCGGCCCGGATGAGGCGGGCGGCCGCGGCACGGACGGCATGACCTTGTCGGGACGCTTCGACCTGTTCGACGCGGTGGCCACCCGAAACCTGTTGGTCGTGGACGGCGACGCCGCCTGTCTGGTGGAGACGGCCGAGCTCGGGGAGCCGATGCCCGTCGAGTGCATCGACCCGGGGACCCGGCTAGCGACCGCCCAGGCGGACGGAGCCCGGGTGCTCTGCCGGGTCACGGCTGGGCAGGACCCGATCCGGCTGCGGGGCCTGGTCCTCGCCGCGGGAATGCTCGTGGGTCTGGCCGAGGCCGTCCGTGACCAGGCCGTCGAGCACGCCAAGACCCGCGAGCAGTTCGGCCGGCCCATCGGGGTGAACCAGGCGATCAAGCATGCGTGCGCGGACATGGCGGTCGCCGCCGAAGCAGCGCTCTCCCAGACGCTGTTCGCCGCGGTCGGTCTTCGGTCGGGCCACTCGGACGCGGAATTCCAGGTCCTGGCGGCCAAGGTGGTGGCCGGCCGCGCGGCGATCGACGGTGCGGCGGCGAACATCCAGATCCATGGGGGCATGGGGTACACCTACGAGCACGACGCGCACCTCTACCTTGAACGCGCTCATGTGTTCCACGAACTCCTCGGCCGGTCGGCCGATCACCTCGGCCGGCTGCTCACTGGAGCGGCCCAGTGAACCGCCGTACGGTCATCGCCGGGGTGGCGCTCGCGGACGGCGGGAACGGTCTTGCGACCGACCCGTACGCACTGGTCGGCCAGGCCGCCCGGCGCGCGCTGGCCGACGCCGGTATCGGCCCGGACCAGGTGGACGGGGTCGCATCCACCTCGCTCGGCACCCTGCCGCCGATCGACGTCGCGGAGTATCTGGGGCTGCGGCCGCGCTGGATCGACTCCACCGCGGTCGGCGGTGCGTCGTGGGAGGTGATGGTGGCCCACGCGGCCGACGCCATCGCGGCCGGTCACGCCGACGTCGTCCTGCTCACCTACGGATCGACCGCACGGTCCGATCTGCGGCGCGGACTGCGTACCGCCAGCCTCAACTGGGGATCCCGGGGGCCGCTCCAATGGGAGGCGCCCTACGGGCACACCCTGATCGCGAAGTACGCCATGGCGGCCCGCCGGCACATGTACGAGTTCGGCACCACGATCGAGCAGCTCGCCGAGGTCGCGGTGTCCGCCCGGGCCAATGCGGCCGACAACCCGGAGGCGGCCTACCGGGACCCGATCACGATCGACGACGTGCTGTCCGGCCGGATGATCGCCGACCCGTTTACCAAGCTGCACTGCTGCATCCGCTCGGACGGTGCCGCCGCCGCGGTCCTGGTGGCGGAGGACCGGCTCGCCGACCTGCCCGGCACGCCGGTGTGGGTGCTCGGCACCGGGGAGAGTGTGTCGCACGTGTCGACCAGTCAGTGGGACGACATGACCTCCGGTCCGGCAGCGGTGTCCGGGCCGCTCGCCTTCGCCCGGGCCGGCGTCCGGCCCGAGGACATCGACGTCTGCGAGATCTATGACGCCTTCACCTACATGCTGCTCATGACCATGGAGGACCTGGGCTTCTGCAAGAAGGGCGAGGGCGGACCGTTCGTGGCCGACGGGCGGCTGCGGCTCGGCGGGGACCTGCCGACCAACACCGACGGCGGCGGGCTTTCGGCCTGCCACCCGGGCCAGCGCGGCCTGTTCCTCGTCGTCGAGGCGGTCCGCCAGTTGCGCGGTGAGTGCGGGCCGCGGCAGGTGCCGGACGCCAGGCTCGCGTGCGTCAGCGGCACCGGCGGCTGGTTCTGCTCCAGTGGCACCCTGATCCTCGGAACCGAGCGGCCGTGACGAGCTTCGGGGTGGATCCGCGAGCGGCCGGCGGACGACAAGGCACCGGACCGCGTCGAGATCGTCGATGACCTCCCGCTCACCGGGATGATGAAGATCGATCGGCGCTGCGCTCGGCCGCCGCCGCGGATCCCTCCTGAGCGTGCTCTGGCCGCCGTCGCCGGCGATGCGTTCGTCGTGGGGGTGGCTGGGCGGTATACGGGCCCGATGCTGAAGACGCCGGTCAGCTCACGGGGCGGTGCCGCCGTTGAGCAGCCCGCGGCTGATGATCGTCGCCATCAGCTCGGCGATCTGGCCGGGGGTGCGCTCGGGATCCTGCTGGTGCAGCGCCTCGGGCATCCGCTCGAAGATCGCTCCCAGCACCGTCGCGGCCACCTCCAGATCCAGCGGGTAGCTCCGCTCGACCCGGCCGAGCACCTTCAGCGCCGCCGCCAGCATCGCCGCGCTCATCCGGCGGGCGGTGACCAGCAGCCGGGGGTCGTTGGACGTGCCCTCCTGCCAGGCGCGCAGGACCCCGAAGTAGCGGGTGTGGAACGGCAGGTAGTCGGTCAGCCAGGCCCGCAGCCCGGTGCCGTCGTCGGTGGGATCGATCAGGGCGAACCGCTGCACCAGAAGCTTCATCTCCTCCGCGCACTCATGGGTGAGCTGCAGCAGCAGGTCGAGTTTCTCGTCGAAGTACTTGTAGAAGGTGCCCCGGGCGAGACCCGCCTGCGCCACCAGGTCATCGACTCCGGTGCCGTGGTAGCCGCGGTCGGCGAAGAGCGTGGCCCCGGCGTCGATGATCTGCCGTACCGTGACCGCGGCCCGCGGGCTCAGGCCGTCGAGCCGGTTCTCCCACTCGGGCACCGGCCCGGCCGGTCTTCCGGCGGCGAACATCGGCAGCGGCTGGGTGAGCCGGGCCTTGCGCCCGGACGTCTGCACGACCGTCGTGAGGACCTCGGCGGGTGTGTCGGGGAACAGCATGAGCTGCACCGACACTGCGAGACCGTCGAGAAGCTCCTCACCCGTCCGTGGCGGCACAAAATCCATGTGCCGCCAATAGTTGAACCGGTGCACCAGGCTGCTCATGGCGGTGGCGGCGTCCAGCGGGTCCATGCCCTGGAGGCCGCTGGAGGCCAGCCGCTCGGCGATGCGCGCGTCATAGGAGCGGACGAAGCCGGTCACCAGCGGGCGGATGGTCGTCCCGGGTGTGTCGACGTTGGCCCATTGGACGAACATCGTCGCGTACTTGTCGTACGTCCAGGCCCACTCGCCGAGCCACCAGTGCAGGTTGTCGAAGCCCAGCCGGGTGGGCCCGAGCGGGCCGATTCGGCGCGCCACCCTGATCAGTGCCGAACCGCACTCCTCGAGCAGCTCGACGAAGATCTGTTCCTTGCTCTCGAAGTACTGGTAGAGCGTCGAACGAGAGGTGCCGGCCGCCTTCGCGATGCCGTCGACCGAGGTCGCGTGGAAGCCCTGCGACTCGAAGAGCCGCAGGGTCTCGGTGATGATCTTCTGCCGGGTCCGAGCACCGCGCTGCCCTACGACCAGATTGGAAGGCGCGTACCCTTCCCGCCGCAGGGTCTTGTCCTCTGACATCGTTTTCCGAGGATACCGCTAGGCCGGCAGCAGGAAGGCGGCGAACGCGGTGACCGCCGTCCCGCCGGTCTGCCGGGTGGCGGAGAGCTCGACCGTGACCATCCGGCCACCGGTGACCTCGTCGATCGCGGTGACCCGGCCGGTGCAGGTGAGCACGTCGCCGGGCCACACCTGCTCACGGAACCGGACGCGGAACCTGCGGACGTTCTCCGCGCCGAGCCACTCCACCGCGTAGCCCGCCAGCAGGCCTGCGGAGTGCATGCCCTGCGAGAAGACCGAGGGGTATCCGGCGCTGCGGGCCGCCTGATCGTCGTAGTGCATCGGGTTGAGGTCGCCCGACGCCCCCGAGTACCGCACGAACATCCGGGTGGTCATCGGCCCGAAGTCCTTCGGCGGCGCGGTCGAGCCCACGGCCACCGGTGCCGCGGCGGTGCCGCTCATCCGGCGTCACGGGCGGGTGCCGCCGTCTCGATGAAGGTGGCCCGCGCCTCGGCGACCAGGGTGTCCTGCTCGTCGCGGTACTCGGTGACCACGACGGTGAACCGCATGGTCCCGCCGCGCTTGCCGGGCTTCTCGTAGCGGTCCTCGAGGTGTTCGACCGCCCTGAGGACCTGGCCGGCCCGCGGGGGAGGCGCATGGAATACGTACTCCTGCTCGCCATGCAGGAGCCGCCGCCGGTCGAAGCCCACGTCGAGGCGTACGCCCTCCGGGGCCCAGAGCGCGCTGCTGATCAGGAACGTCGGCGGTGCGAGGGCGTCGGGTCCTTGATAGGCCGGATCCGCTGACTGCATGGCCGCCGCGAACTCCCGGATCTTGCCCCTCTCGACCACCACCTCGAACTCGGTGCCGCGGGTGCCTACTGGCGTGTCCACCATGAGCTGTTCTCTCCGTTCACGTCGGGCATCGCCCACTCGACACCGCGGCCGCTTTGGGCGACGTTATGTCAGATACACCTGTCGATCCTCGTGCCACTTAGAATCTAACAGCCCATACCAACGCTGTTGTAGTGCCTAGGGGATTGCTTGCATGTTCGTGACATGACTGTCAGAATGACGACGCAATGGGTGATCCTGGAGTCAGTGCGCTGAGCCGGGCTGAGCCTGCAGACGAACGAGGGAGCGGGACGTGCGCGGCTACGACCATCTCTTCATCGACGGAGGCCGGCGGGCTTCAACGGGGGGCGGGTCGATCGAGGTCCGCTCGCCCGCGACCGAGGAGCTGATCGGACGGGTTCCCGACGGCACTCCGGCCGACATCGATGCGGCTGTGGCGGCCGCCCGCCGGGCGCTGGAAGAAGGTCCCTGGGCGCGGACGAGCCCCCGGGAACGGGCCGATCTCCTCGGCCGGCTGGGCAAGGCGCTCCGCGCCCGCTCCGAGGAGTTCACCGAGGTGATCTCCGACGAGGTCGGCTCGCCCCGGACCTGGGCCCGCACCGGCCAGATCGCCACCGGTCTCGGTGTGCTGCGCGCCTACCGCGGCATCGCGGCGGACTACCCATGGGAGGAGCGCAGGACCGGGGTCTTCGGCAACGAGGTGCGGGTTCGCCGGCTGCCGGTCGGTGTCGTCGCGGCCATCGTCCCCTGGAACGCGCCGCTGTTCATCGCCGCGCTCAAGATCGCTCCGGCGCTCGCAGCGGGGTGCACGGTCGTGCTCAAGCCGGCACCGCAGGCGCCGCTCGCGGTCTACCTGCTCGCGGAGGTGGCAGCGGAGATCGGGCTACCCGACGGGGTGCTCAATATCGTGCCGGCCGGCCCGGGGGCCAGCGAGCACCTGGTCCGTCACCCGGGGGTCGACAAGGTCAGCTTCACCGGCTCCACGGCGGTCGGCCGCCGTATCGGTGAACTCTGCGGGCATGACATGCGCCGTTGCACGCTCGAACTGGGCGGGAAGTCGGCGGCCGTGCTGCTCGACGACATCGAGCTCGACGAGGCCCTCGCGGACCGGCTCGTCGACGGTGCGATGGCCAACAGCGGTCAGGTGTGCATGGCCCAGACCCGGATTCTGGCGCCCCGGTCACGCTATCGCGAGGTCGTTGACGCGCTCGGCACCGCCGTGGCCAGGCTCCGGATCGGCGACCCGGCGGACGCCGAGACGCAACTCGGCCCGGTCATCTCCGAGCCCGCTCGCGTTCGTATCGAACGGGACATCGCGCGGGCGGTCGATGACGGCGCGAAGATCGTGACCGGCGGCGGCCGGCCGCCGGGCATGGCACGTGGCTGGTATGTGGAGCCGACCCTGTTCTCGGGTGTGGACAACCGGATGCCCATCGCCCGGGAGGAGATCTTCGGGCCGGTGGCGGTCGTTATTCCGTACGACTCCGACGACGACGCCGTCCGGATCGCGAACGACTCCGACTACGGGCTCGCCGGCGCCGTATGGAGCGCTGATCCGGCTCGCGGGGCGGCCGTCGCCGGACGCTTGCGCACCGGATCGGCCGCCGTGAACTCGACGGCCCCGATGGATCTCGGTAGCCCGTTCGGCGGCATGCGGAGCTCGGGTGTCGGGCGTGAGGGCGGTCCCGAAGGGGTCACCGCCTATGTCGAACACCAGACGATCGTCATGCCCATCAGTTGACCAGGAGGACCATCCGTGGAGACTCTCGCCGCGGTGCTCTGGGAGCGCCGCGCACCATGGTCCGTCGAGACCGTGCAGCTCGATCCGCCGGGCCCCCAGGAGGTCCTCGTCGAGCTGCACGCGTCGGGGATGTGCCACTCGGACGAGCACATCGTGACCGGGGACATGCCTTTCAGGCTGCCGTGCATCG
The DNA here is from genome assembly GCA_025964575.1 of Actinomycetes bacterium. Taxonomy (GTDB): domain Bacteria; phylum Actinomycetota; class Actinomycetes; order Streptosporangiales; family Streptosporangiaceae; genus Actinomadura_E. The sequence continues at coordinate 12,104 of JAOPYO010000023.1, read as the reverse complement.
GCGGGCACGAGGGGGCCGGCGTGGTCCTCGAGGTCGGCTCGCAGGTGAACTCGCTGGTCTCCGGTGACCATGTCGTGTTCGGGTTCATGCCGTCCTGCGGGCGGTGCCCGTCCTGCTCGACCGGCCACCAGAGCCTGTGCGACCTGGGCGCGCGGCTCTACTCCGGCCGTCAGATCGCCGACGGCACCGCGCGCCACCACGCACGGGGTGAGGATCTGTCCACGGCGTGCCTGGTGGGCTCCTTCGCGCACCACACGGTCGCCAACGAGGCGAGTTGCGTCCGTATCGATCCGGCGGTCCCGCTCGACCGCGCGTGCCTGCTCGGCTGCGGGTTCGTGACCGGCTGGGGTTCCGCGGTCTACGCGGCCGAGGTCCGTCCCGGTGACGGCGTGGTGGTCGCCGGTGTCGGTGGTATCGGCGCCGCCGCGATCCAGGGCGCGAAGCTCGCCGGGGCGCGGGTGATCGTGGCGATTGATCCGGCGGCGGAGAAGAAGGAACAGGCGCTGGCCATGGGAGCGACGCATGTGGCCGGCTCGTGGGAGGAGGCGCCGGGGGTCGTCGAAGAGGCCACCTGGAACCGGGGGGCCGACAAGTTCATCGCCACGATGGGCGTCGGCGACGGCGCACTGGTGGCCAAGGCACTGGCGATGACCGCCAAGCGGGGCCGTCTCGTGGTGACCAACATCCACCCGGCTGCCGAGCAGTCCGTCCAGCTCAACCTGATGGACCTGACGCTGACCGAGAAGCAGATCATCGGCACGCTGTACGGCTCGGCCAACCCACGCGCCGACATCCCGAAGCTGCTGGAGTTGTGGAGTTCCGGCCTGATCGATCTCGACGGGATCGTGTCCCGGAGCTATCCGCTCGAGGGCATCAACGACGGCTACGCCGACATGCGAACCGGCCGCTTCCTGCGCGGGGTCCTGAGGTACCCCGCCGCGGGCTGAGCCGCCCAGGCAAGGAGACCTGCGAGATGACCAGTACCCAGAGCCTTCCCACCATTGAGATGGACGATCTCAGCTGGTGGATGCGGCCGGTCGCCGAGCGCGACGCGGCGTTCGCCCGCCTGCGGGCCGAGAACCCGCGCCCGTACGTACCGGAGCTCGACATCAATGGGAAGCCGCGCGGGGGCGGATTCTGGGCGCTGACCCGGTACGACGACGTACAGGAGGTGAGCCGCCGCCCGCTCGACTTCTGCTCCGGCCAGGGCACGAACATCTTCGATCAGCCTCCCGGAATCCGGGACTACCGCTGGTCGATCATCAACATGGACAACCCCGAGCACGCCCGCATGCGCAGGATCGTGGCGCGCGGCTTCACCCCGCGCAGGCTGGAGGCGCTCCGCGACGACATCGCCGAGACCACCCGGGAGATCATCGCTTCGGTCGCGGCGAACGGCGAGTGCGACTTCGTCACGGAGGTCGCGGCCCTGGTGCCGCTGCGGATCGTGAACAACATGCTGGGCATCCCACGCAGCCAGGAGAGGTTCATCTTCGACCAGACCAACGTGGTGCTGGGCGCCAGCGACCCCGAGTACGTGGCCGACCAGACCCCGCGCGGGATCGCGGCCGCGATCACGGCGTCCTGTGAGGGGATGGTCGAGCTGCTGCGGGAACTGGCCGAGGACCGCATCGCCTCGCCCCGCGACGACCTGATCACCACCCTTGTGGCGGCCCAGGGCGAGGAGAACATGACGCCGCAGGAGCTGGCGGCCTTCTTCATCCTGCTCGTCGGCGCCGGGAACGAGACGACCCGCAACGCCATCGCCCATGGGCTGCTCGCGCTCACCCGCTTCCCTGCCCAGCGGGCCCTGTGGCAGGGCGACCCGGGCCGGCACACCAAGGCGGCGGTCGAAGAGGTGGTGCGGTGGGCCTCTCCGGTGCTGCACATGCGCCGGACCGTCAGCGCCGACGGGATACGCCTTGGCGACCAGGAGTTCTCGGCCGGCGACAAGGTGGTGCTCTGGTACCGGTCGGCCAACCAGGACGAGGACCACTTCGCTGACGGCACCGCCTTCGACATCACCCGCAAACCCAACCCGCACCTGGCCTACGGAGCGCCGGGTCCGCACCACTGCCTGGGTGCGAATCTCGCGCGCCTGGAGCTGTCGGTGGTCTTCCGCGTGCTGCTGGAGACGTTGCCCGACATCCGTGCCACCGGTGAGCCCGAGCCGCTGCGGTCCAACTTCCTGCACGGCCTCAAGCACCTGCGTGCGGAGTTCACCCCGACCTCGGTGCGAGCCGCCCGGTGAGCGCCGACGAAGCGGTCGGTCGTATCGTCGGCGGCGGCGCGGCCGATGACACGGCCGGCGGTACGTCGGACCACGCCGTTCTGCACAGTGACGAGAACGGGATCCGCCGGATCGTCCTGAACCGGCCGGACGCCGCCAACGCGGTGCGTCCACAGGACCGCGACCTCCTCATCGACCTGCTCACGGACGCCGACGCCGACCATGACATCCGTGTCGTTCTGTTGTCGGCCAACGGGAGGCACTTCTGCTCGGGGGCCGACGTCACCTCGCTGGCACGCAACCGGGCCACCGGCACGAAGCGGGTGGGGGACGGCATGCGCCGCATCATGACCGGCGCCCAACGGCTGATCTCGGCCGTTCTGGACTGCGGCAAGCCGGTGATCGCTGTGGTACAGGGTCCCGCGGCGGGGCTCGGCGCGCACCTGGCCCTGGCCGCGGATCTCGTGGTCGCCTCGCAGGAGGCCACCTTCATCGAGTCGTTCGTCCGGCGGGGCCTGGTCGTCGACGCCGGCGGCGCCTACCTGCTCCCGCGCCGGATCGGCATGCAGAAGGCCAAGGAGCTCGCCTTCTTCGGAGAGCGGCTACCGGCGGCCGAGGCGCTCGCCCTCGGCCTGGTCAACCAGGTCGTTCCCGCCGACCGGCTGGCGGCCGCCGCGGACGAGTTCGCCGAGCGGCTGGCCGCGGCGCCGACCAGCGCGATCGCCCTGACCAAGCGGCTGCTCAACGCCTCGCCGGATGCCGATCGAGCCGCGGCCTTCCTCGCCGTGGCGATGGCGCAGGAGATCCAGTCGTACGCCGAGGACTCGGCGGAGGGCATCCGTTCGTTCGTCGAACGCCGGTCGCCGCAGTATCGCGGCTGGTGAAGGGAGATGACCGTGAATTCCGAGCCGGGACTGCCCACGATCGACGACGGGAGCAGGCCGTACTGGGACGCCTACCGCGAGGGCCGGTTCCTGGTGGCAAGGTGCGGCACCTGCCGTCGCGTCCACCACTATCCGCGGGCCTTCTGCCCATTCTGCTGGAGCGACGACGTCTCGGCCGTGCGGGCCTCCGGGCGCGCGATCCTTTATTCGTACTCCACGGTCCATGTGAACGATCTGCCGCCGTTCAGGGAACAACTGCCCTACGTCGCCGCGATGGTCGAACTGGAGGAAGGCCCGCGGGTGATGACCATGCTCGTGGACTGCGAGCCTGCCGACCTGCGCATCGGCATGGCGCTCACGGTGCGGTTCCGCGACCTCACCGACCAGATCGCCGTGCCGGTCTTCGGCCCGGCCGGCTGAGCCTCCATACCTTCAACTCTCACGTACCCCTCATCGGCAAAGGAAGGAAACCGGTATGACGCGCCTTCTGGAAGGCAAGATCGCCCTGGTGACCGGGGCCGGACACGGCATCGGCCGTGGGCACGCCCTTGAACTCGCCAAGCACGGCGCCACGGTCATCGTGAACGACCTGGGCACCTCGGTGTCCGGGGAGGGCTCCGGCCGGGACGCCGAGCAGGTCGTCGACATCATCGCCGAGCGGGGCGGGAAGGCCATCCCCGACTTCGGCGACGTCGGTGACGAAGCACAGGTGGAGGCCGTGATCACCCGGGCCTATGACGAGTTCGGCCGGCTCGACATCGTGGTGAACAACGCCGGCATCGTCCGGGACCGCGCGGTGTGGAACATGAGCGTCGATGACTTCGACCTCGTCATGCGGGTGCATGTGCGCGGTTCCTGGCTGACCAGCCGGGCGGCGGCCCGCCAGTGGCGGCGGATCGCCAAGGACGGCGACGGCACGGTCTACGGCCGGATCATCAACACGACCTCGGGTGCGGGGCTGCTGGGCAACTTCGGGCAGTCGAACTACGGCACCGCCAAAGCGGCCATCGCCGGACTGACGCTGACCCTCAGCCTCGAACTGGCGGGCCTGGGGGTGACGGTGAACGCGATCAGCCCGGGCGGCCTGACCCGGCTGTCCGGCACGATGCCGGGCCAGGACGCGCCACGCGCGCCCGACGAGCGCACCGAGGACGAGTTCGACCCCAAGGACCCCGCGCTGAGCTGCCCCGTGGTGGCCTGGCTCGCCAGTGACCAGGCCGGCCATGTCAGTGGCCAGGTCATCCGGGCGATGGGGGAGACCATCGACCTCATGCAGGGATGGACGAAGGCCGCCACCATCTCCAACGGCGGATCACGCTGGGACGCCACCAAGCTCGGAACGCGGCTGGCCACCGACGTTTTCCGGACCAGAGCACCGGGCCTGCGGCTCGGTGGCTGAGAGCAACCCCGGCTCAGCTGAGGAGATCGAGCACCGTCTGGACGTCCATGTCCTCGGTCAGCATCTTGGCGATGCCGTCGAGGTGCTTGCGCCAGAGGCTCTCGGCCTGGGCGGGGTCGCCGTCGCGGACCAGGCTGACCAGCTGCTCATGCATGCGGTGCGCCCGCCGGGCCAGGGAGAGCCCCTTGTCCGGCGGATGGGTGTCCAGCGCGGTGACGGTCGCGTTGGCGGTGGCGATGATGTGATACAGCATCTGCACGAGCAGCGCGAGGGTCTCGTTTCCGCCCAGCTCGACGACGAGCAGGTGGAACCTCTCATCGACGTGGACGAAACGCGGGGGGTCCTTGGCGGCCTCCCGGGACTCGGCCAGAGCCTCCTCCAGCGCGTCTATCTCGGTGCGCGTCCTGCGCGCGGCGAGCAGGCCGGCCGCCCGCGACTCCAGGATGCTGCGCGCCTGATAGACATCGGCCAGGGTCGTCCCACGGTACTGGAGCATCACGCCGGCGTATTTGGCGGACGTGGACACGTCCGGGACGTGGACGCGGGCTCCACCGCGGGCTCCCCGGTGGATGCTGATCAGCCCTTCGGCCTCGAGCACCCGGAACGCTTCGCGCAACGTCGGGCGCGACACGCCGTAGTGCTCCATGAGCGCCGTCTCGGAGGGCAGCGCCTCGCCCTCCTTGAGCTCACCCAGGATGATCTGACGACGCAGGCGGCCGGCCACCAGCTCCCCGGCCTTCGGGACACGTATGCGGCTCTGGATGGGCATGGGCCTTCTCATGTCAGCGCCCGTGGCTCGCACAGAGCACGTGCGGTCGATGTGGACCGTTCCTGGATGCAGGGGCAGTGTACGAGGACATTCATCTAGCTCTTCGTACTATAGGCGAAGAGCATAGCGAGCCTCCGGCTCCGGGCGGGCTTCAGATCTTCACCCAACCTTCGCCCTGCGAACTGCGGTGCGCGGCGTCGACGATACGCGCGACCAGACATCCGTCACGCAGTGTGGGCACCCCCGGGGCAGGGTCTCCGGAGAACGCGGGCAGCCAGTCCTCCAGCATGAGCGCCATCGATCGGATGGCCGAGGCGGCCCGGCCACGGGGCAACTCGATCCCGGCCCGCGGCATGCGGTCGCTGCCGGGCACCACCGACAGGCCGTCGTCGCCGACCCCGCCCGCGCGGATCCCGGCCGAGAAGATCGTGCCGTCGATCGTGACGGTGCCCTCGCTGCCGAACGCCTCGAAGCGGTACGAGGAGCCGGTGTGCAGGCCGACCGCGGAAACGCTGACCGAGGCCGTCGCACCCGAGCTCATCCGCAGCAGCACGGTCGAGGTGTCGTCGGCATCGACGACGAGCTCACCGCCGTCCGGACGAGCCCTGCGGGGGACGGAGGTCCGGATGTCGGCGCACACCGCCTCCGGCTCGCCGAACAGGCAGCTGAGGTAGTCGAGGTCGTGCGAGGCCATGCCGAGCAGGTATCCACCGCCGTCGGCCTTCTGGTACATCCACTCCGACTGCAGGCCCCGGCTCGGGTGCCAGTAATCGGCGGCCACGTTGACCCGGGCGACATAGGGCGTGCCGAGGTAGCCGTCGCGCACCATGTCCCAGACGGGCAGCCGCGCCTCACTCCACCGTCCCTCGAAGCAGACGGCGTGGGCCTTGCCCGAGCTCTCGGCGGCCGCCAGCATCTCCCCGGCCAGGCCCGCGTCGAGCGCCACCGGCTTCTCGCACAGCACGTGCTTGCCGGCCTCGAACGCGGCCAGCGTCTGCGCGTGGTGCAGCACCGTGGGCGTGCAGATCGACACCAGGTCGAGGTCGTCACGGCGGACGAACTCCTGCCAGTCGGTGGACGTCTCGCTGATGCCGAGCTGGTCGGCGGCCTTGGCCACCCGGTCCGACCTGCGTGAGCAGATCGCCACCAGCTCGTACTCGGGGACCGCCTGGAACGCGGGTGCCTGGACGAGCGACCCCCACCCCACGCCGATGATCCCCACTCTGATCCGGTCCGTCATCTGTAGTCCTCACGGAGCGTTTATAGTTGAATGATTAGTTTAAACAATCTCTTTGATGTTTGTACAGGCCGTGACGGCCGACGGCGGAACGGGGTGCCCCTGTGGGGGCCCGGCCGCCCTGACGGAGAGGAACCGAGAGCATGACGACGACGGAGTCCCAGCCCGCCCCGGGCGACCTGACGAGGGGAGACGACCTGGCCGGCAAGGTTGCCGTGGTGACCGGAGCGGCGGCCGGGATCGGCAGGGCAGTCGCTCTCGTCCTGGCGCGGTCCGGGCTTCGCCTCGCGCTCTGTGACCGGGACGCCGAAGGTCTCGACCGGATCGCGGCGGAGATCATGTCCGACGGCGGTGACGTGCTGTGCGGCGTCCTGGACGTGCGGGACGCGACGGCCCTCGACGCCTTCTTCGACGACGTCGCGAGCCGTTTCGAGCGGCTTTCGGTGCTGGTGAACAACGCCGGAGGCACTTTCGGCGCGGCGTTTCTCGACTGTTCCGCCAAAGGGGAGCAGGCGCTCATCGCGGAGAACTTCACCAGCGTGACGCACTGCATCCGGCGGGCGGCGCGGCTGATGGCGGCAGGTGGATCGATCATCAACATCACCTCCAGCGAGGCGCACCGCGCCGCTCCGGGAGTGGCGATCTACGCGGCGATGAAGGCCGCCGTGGCCAGCCTGACCAAGAGCCTGGCGCTGGAGCTGGCAGACGCCCGGATCAGGGTGAACTGCATCGCGCCGGACCGCATCCCGACCGCGGGGGAGGACGCGGTGGCCGCGCAGCTCGTACAACCGGACATGGACCTCCCCTGGCACCCGCAGCCGTGGCCCGACGGGGGTGACGTCTCCGACGCCGCGTCGGCCGTGCTCTTCCTGGCGGGAGCGGGTTCCAGGTTCATCACCGGCACCACGCTGCACTTGGACGGCGGCAACTGGGCGGCGAGCGGGTGGAAGCGGCACCACTCCGGCGGGTATGTGCTCTGATCGACCGGGGACGCCCGCACTGCGCCGGTGCGGGGTACGGGCGTCCCCGCAGCGGGGCCTCTTCGGGACCAGTGCGGCTATGCCCCGGTCCGCTCCCGACCCGGACGCCAGGACGCGGCGAGCAGTCCGAGTCCGCCGCCGAGCCCGACCACGGCGGCGATCGCCGCACCGATCCCACCGTTCAGGTTGACGCCCAACGCATGGTCGAGGGACACCCTGCCCGGCCCGGTCGCCGCGAGGCAGAGGCACACCACGGCGATGAGCAGGACGTACTCGTATCCCTCCTTGAAGACGAAGAAGCCGTTCCCGCGGTGGGCGGCCAGCCCCGCGACGACCATGGTGCCGACGATGGCTCCGGCGGCGACCGGCGTCAGCAGGCCGATCAGCAGCGCACCGCCGGCCCCGAACTCGACCAGGACGCTTGCCAGCGCGTGCAGCCGGGCCGGCTGGAGGCCGAGGCCGTCGAACCACCGTGCCGTTCCGGCCAGGCCTCCGGGCCCGCGCCAATGGTTGTACCCATGCGCGATCATGATGATGCCGAGCACCACGCGCAAGGCGAGGCCGACGGCGTCGAGTGCTTCCACAGGACCTCCCGGAACCTGGACCGCAAACCGGCCGGTGGCGATCGCGGCCGCTGGTCCGTCTCCGGCCATCGCGCCCTGAGACAGGCAGCCCTGAGGGGCGCCGCTTCGATCGACCGCCATGACGGTTATGAGAATCACGGTCACTTGAATCTCTCACTATAGATAACTAGTTTAGCTATATCCGGAGGGTGGGCGCAGGCGGGAAGGTCCGCAGCTGATGATCCGGAAACTCCCCGAGCAGCCCTGAACGAGGAACCGACATTGGAGAGCTCATGGATCTGACAGGTGGCGTCGCGCTGATCACCGGAGGAGCGGGGGGCCTGGGTGAGGCCGCGGTCCGGAGGCTCACGGCTGCGGGCGCCGGGGTGGTCATCGCGGACCTCTCGGACGACAAGGCCGCCAAGCTCGCCGACGAGCTCGGTGAGCGGGCGGTCTACGTAAGGACCGACGTCACCGACGAGGCGAGCGTCCAGGCCGCCGTGGAAGCGGCCCGGGAGCTCGGCACCCTGCGGTGGGCGGTCGCGGCACACGGTGGGTTCGGCGTGGCGGAGCGCGTCGTCGGCCGCACCCTCGAACCGGCCGCCCTGAAGGGCTTCACCAAGACGATCGACCTCTATCTCACCGGCACTTACAACGTGCTGCGGCTGGCCGCCGCGGAGATCGGGGCGTCGGACCCGGACGGCGACGGCCAGCGGGGAGCGGTCGTCATGACCGCGAGCATCGCCGCCTTCGAGGGCCAGATCGGGCAGAGTGCCTACGCGGCCGCCAAGGCCGGTGTGGTGGGCCTGACCCTGGCCGCGGCCAGGGACCTCGGCGCGCTCGGCATCCGGGTGGTGACCATCGCGCCGGGTACGATGCGTACGCCGATCATGGAGTCCGTCGGCGAGGAGGCGCTCGCCCGCTTCAGCGCCGCCGTCCCCAACCCGCGGCGGCTCGGCCGCCCCGAGGAGTACGCGGCGCTCGTGCAGCACGTCTTCGAGAACGACTACCTCAACGGCGAAGTCGTCCGTCTCGACGGAGCCCAGCGCTTCCAGCCGAAGTAGTCCCGCGGGGTGGTGCCCACCGCCGGCTGGCGGTGGGCACCACCGCGACGGGCCCGACCCGGCTCAGAACTCGGCGATGCGGGGCGGACCCATGCCGCCGAGCAGAGCGGCGCCGATGGTCTCCTCGAGATCCTGGTGCGGTCCGTACAGGGTGTCCAGCACGGCCGCGCGGGTGACGTACCGGCGCAGGCCGTACTCCTCCATGAGGCCCATTGCGCCGCACACCTGGAGCACGTGTCGGGAGACCACCGCCTGCATCCGGCCGGCCGTCGCCTTGGCCACCGCGGCCGCCCAACCCCCGCCGTCGGCCCACGCCGCCGCCAAGGCGGCTTCGGCCGCGACCAGCGCGACGTGCGCCTCTGCGAGCCGGTGCCGTACCGCCTGGAACGAGGCGATCGGGTGGCCGAACTGTACCCGGGCGGTGGTGTGCTCGGCGGCCAGGGCGAGCGCGCCCGCACAGGCGCCGATCATCTCAGCGGCGAGCGCGCGACGGCCCGCCGTGACGGCGGAATCCCAGGCCGGGCCGGCGGCTGCCGAGGGCCGGGCCGGGCCGGTGGGTTCACCCTGCACCCGGAACCAGGAGAGGTCACGATCGAAGGTGGCCACCGGAGTGACCCGTACCGCCGCGGCGGGCACCGTGATGATGCCGGTTCCCGTGCCGGAACGGGAACCGGGACCGGAATCTGGGCCGGAGGGCACCGGCACGACGAGTTCGGCGATGTCATCGAGGGGGCCGAGCAGCAGCCCGGACAGGGGCCGTCCGCCCGCGGTCGGTGGCGCCGCCTCCGTGGCGCCGGGCAGGGGGTGGACGAGCGCTCGTACGCCGGGCGCGGCGGGCAGCACGGCCGCAAGTTCGGCCAGCAGCACATCGTCCAGCGCCCGGGAACGGGCCAGCGCCCGGCCGTGCTCCCGGAACAGCAGGGTGGTCGCCGTCGCGGGGTCCTCGGCGAGCACCTCGTCCCAGCCCAGCTCGGCCAGGGCGCCCGACAGCGAGGTCCCGGCCCGGTCACTCGTCCCGAGCAACTCGCGGAGTGACTCCGACAGCAGTGCCCGGGTCTGCGCGTCCATCGTGGTCATGTGGTCCTCGTCATTCCTTTGGGAGGCCGAGCACGCGGTCGGCGAGGATGCTGCGCTGGACTTCGGCGGAGCCGCCCATGATCGTGGCGGCCCGGCTGTACCACCAGTCGGCCCGCCACTCTTCGAGTTCGTCGCCATCGCCGATCTCGACGTGAGGAGAGAGCAGATCGCAGGCGGCGTCGTACAGGTTCTGCTCCGCGGTGGCCAGCAGGATCTTGTCGGCGCTGGCCTCCGGGCCCACGGTGTCACCACGGGCCAGGCGCCCGACGGTCTGCGCGCTCCGGCAACGCAGCGTAATGACGTCGAGGTAGATCTGGCCGATCCGCCGTACGGCGCCGTCCGGGCGCCTGCCGGAGCGCGCGAGCTGGTCGCGCAGTGCCCGCAACCGCTGCAACAGCACGGTCGAGGCCAGCCATGCGTACATGCCGCGCTCCCACTGCAGCAGATACATCGCCACCGCCCAGCCCTGCCCCTCGGCACCGACGAGGCGGGACGCGGGCACCAGCGCTCCGTCGAAGAAGACCTCGGCCAGTTCGCGGCGGCCGCTCGCCAGCGCGATCGGCCGCACGGTGACGCCGGGTGTGTCCGTGTCGACGGCGAGCATGCTCAGCCCTCGGTGCCGGCTCTCCGGAGTGCCGGTGCGGACCAGGCAGAACAGCCGGTGTGCCGTCGCGCCGTGGCTGGTCCAGATCTTCTGCCCGTTGATCACATAGTGCTCACCGGTCCGTTCGGCCCGGCACCGCAGTGCCGCCAGGTCGCTGCCGGCCTCGGGTTCGGAGAAGCCCTGTCCCCACCATTCCTCTCCGCGCAGGTAGGCCGGTAGGAATCGTGCGGCGAGCGCGGGTGCGAACCGTACCGCCGCCGGGCCGAGGGTCTCCAGCATCAGATGCTGTTCGGGCACCGGGAGGTCGCGTGCCGTGAGCTCATCGAAGTAGACCGCACGATGGCGCTCGTCGCCGCCCAGGCCGCCCACGCCTTCCGGCCAGCCGTAACGGTTCCAGCCCGTCTCGTTGAGCAGACGCATCAGCGCGGCGTGCTCGGTGAGCTTGTCCTCGACCGTCGGGTGATGAGCCCTCCGCCAGCGTTCGAGGCCTGGATGCCCGTCGAGGAAGGTGCCCAGACCCTCGCGATAGGCCGCGAGGCCACCGGGGCCTCCGGTCGTTCCGTCAGATCGCATGCCCACGCTCTCCTTCCGACCGCCAACAGCGGAGGAATAATAGTTAAATAGATATATGGTATGACTGGCGTCAACACCTCCGGAGCCGGAGGTCGAAGCAGAAACCGGGACCGGTCATGGCGGTCGACGCCGGTCCGCAGTGGCAAGGAGCGTGGAATGAACCTGAAGCCGGGAACACGGTTGCGCAGCCAGGTCGACGCGACGGAGGTGATCGTCGTCCGGCCGCCGGCCGGTGCGGGGGTCATCGGCTGTGGCGGTCACCCGATGGTCGGTCTCGACGTGGAGGTCGTCTCGGCCCTGTCACCGGCCGGAGGCGGGGGAGAGCGCGCGCAGCTCGGCAAGCGTTACAGGGCGCCTCAGGACGAGGGTCTCGAGGTGCTGGTCACCAAACCAGGTTCGGCCGGTCTCGACTTCGACGGTGCCGCGCTCGTCATCAAGCAGGCAAAGCCCCTGCCTGCCAGTGACTGAGAGGCCTGCCGGCCGCCCGGCACGAGTCGGAAGCCCCTCTTGTGGGCCATCCTTCACTGAAGTACATTCAGTTGAATCAGTTAGCGCTTTCAGAGGATCGAGGGCGCCCAAGGAGGACCCATGCCATTGCAGCCGTGGATGAAGCTGGTCTCTGTCGACGACCACCTCATCGAACACCCCCGGGTCTGGCACGACCGGCTGTCCGCCGCGGATCGAGAGGCCGGGCCGCGCATCGTCGAGAAGCCGCGCGATGGTC
>JAOPYO010000117.1 GCA_025964575.1 Actinomycetes bacterium | reverse complement strand
GTCAGGACCAGTCGCAGCGGATTAGGAGGTGCGGCCCCCGTCCTTGATGGACACGATGGAAGCAGTCTGGAACTTGTGGTGACCGCTCCGCTGGACGTGCCCGACGATGACCAAGGGGAACTCACGGGGAACCGTGGGTACTCGAAGCGCTCCCCCGCAGGTCAGCTTTTCCCCAGGTCACAGCGCATGCCGCATAGAGACTTCCCAAGCTGACAGCGTGGGTTCGATTCCCGTCACCCGCTCCACTTCTAAGGCCCAGGTCACGGAAGTTTCCGGATCTAGGCCTTGATCGTTTCTAGAGTATTCACCCTGGCCCAATGCGCCGTGCACCCGCGCCGTATGCTCGGCACGTCGAAGATCGTTCCAGGAGGGCACGCAGTGGGTCACTCCGTCGAGTCCAGAAGCGCGGTCGCCAGGCGGGCGTGGCTGCTCGGGTTTCTGGTAGCGGCGACGTACGCCGCGATACAACTGACCGCAGGCTCGCAGTGGTCCCTCTATCCGGACTCATATCGCTATGCGCGGGCTGCGGAGCAGTTCAACGGGAAAAGCCGTGCCGACGCCCACCACGACGCCCTGGACGCCTTCTGCACCACCCGCGCGAACGCCGCGCGCGCCACCGCGCGACTGTCGCCGGTACCCGGCGCCCCGGTCCCGGCCGGGACAATGACGGCCCAGCAGTGCCTCGCACGCTGGGCGGATGCGCCGGACATCACCACCGCCGACCCGCGCTACCAGGCCATCTTCTCGTCCCGGCCGGGCTATCCGCTGCTGGCCGCGCCCTTCATCAGGGTGCTTGGGGTCTCCCGCGGGATGTGGGTGCTGGGGCTGCTCACCGCGACCGGCGGTTCGCTGCTGGTCGTCGGCCTGCTGCGGTCAGCCGGTCTGCCCCCGGTGCCTGCCGTCTGCGGGCAGCTGGTATTCCTCGCGACCCCTCTGGCCCAATGGAGCCTGCAGGCGCTCAGCGAGGGTCTGGTCACGCTCTGCGTGCTGGGCACGATCTGGGGCGCGGTGCTACTGACCCGACGCCAACCGGTCGCCGGGACTCCGCTGCTGGCCGTGTCGCTGGCGGCCTGCGCGGTGACCCGCTACTCGATGGCACTCGCCCTGGCCGCGCTCACGGCGGCGGCCGCCGTGGGCGTGTGGTGCGGCATGCGCGAGCTGCGGCACCGCTGGACCGCCCTGCTGGCCGTGCTGTCGGCGGTCGCCGCTGCGGTGACCGCCGTGGTGATGTCGGCGCTGGCGCTGCCGTCCGCGACGACAACGCTGCAGGACACCTTCACCAAGCACTTCGCCCGCCCGGACGTCCTGGACCCCTGGCAGCGGCTGGCGGATCTCGACGCGCGTTACTGGATGTACTGGATCGGCGCGCAGGCGCATTCGCCGACTTTCCTGGTACCCACCGTGGTGGCGGCCTGGGTGCTGTACCGCTGCGGGCGCGAGCTGGGCTGGTTCGCCCTGGCCGCTGCGGTGACCGGCGGCCTGCAGGTGGCCGCGCATCCGCTGGTGCAGGAGGCGGACCGGCTGGGGGCGCTGATGTGGATGCCGACGGTGCTGGGCCTGCCTCTGCTCGTGGTCAGGCTCCGCCGGAACGGCAGACGTCTGGCATCCGATGACGCGGCGGACGCCCTGACGGTTGGTAGACACTGACGATGTTGCGTTTCGAGCCAGAGATCCCCAGCCTCATCCGGGACCTGCCGGAAGCCGCCGTTTGGTACGAGCAACCGGTGAAGCGCCGTGCGAGGGCCTCGTTCATAGGGAGAACCTTTCCTACTGGCGGGGAATATCTGCTGGCACTACGAATCCTGCTGGAGCAGGCCCAAGGTGTCGGCGGAGGTAAACACCGATTCGTGGTGGACCTACCACCACTGTCCGCGCAGCCCTGGCCTCGATTCGTCAGCGGTCTTGATCGCCTGATTGAGAGTCCGGTTGATGACCGTTTGTCCATCGGGTGAGGGGGTCGGGCCTTCGCGTGTCGCTGCGGCTGCGTCCGGTTCCATGGGCCGGAGATTGGACCGACCAAGCTCAATGGACGGTTCTGCGCCTCTGGAGCGGGACCGCCGTCCGCAGCCAAGGTCTCAGTTCCGGCCTGGAAGGGCCGAATGAGACTAGAAGATCAACAAGGCCGGTACCCGCTGGGCACCGGCCTCGTGTTTCGCCTGGTCAGGCTGGCGGAGGATACGAGATTCGAACTCGTGAGGGCTTGCACCCAACACGCTTTCCAATTCTGCGTCTGCGCGTTCACTGCAGGTCGTCAGGGGGTGGGACCTGCGCCGGCGTGCCATCCGGTACGGCCCTGAACGATTGCGAACGTAGGCGAATGAGACTACGAATGAGACTGTTGCAGGCGGATGGTTCCAAGGCATCCTGCGTGTCCTGCCGAATCAGTTTCATGATCATTTCCTGGCCGAGTGCAGGGCTGCCGAAGAGGGCGCTCGGCAGGTAGAGCACTACCGGCAGTTGCACGACCTCTTGCGACTGTGGCGGTTGCGTGCCGTCGCCTACTCCGATCCCGGGTACGAGTCCAGGTTGCAGGCTGTCCGCGACGGCCGGGGCGACGACTTCACATCGGCCGACCAGGCGATCCCTGGCTGGCCAGCCCAGTGACCTACCGGGCCGAGTTCGGCGGCGGTGCCCAGGTTCAGTTCCACACCCTGCCCAAGGACGAGGGTGGGGGGGCCTGAAGGACATAGGCCCGACTGAGGAGGTGCGCGTTGACGTAATGATTGCGTCAATGTATCATTTCTCTATGTTGTTCCCGACTCCTGACCTGAACGTTGACGACTTAGGCGTGCTCGCCGAGATCGAGTCGATGCGACATGCTTTGCGGCATCAGGTGCGTACGGTTCCCACGAAGTGGACCGAGCGGCTGCGAAAATTCCTCACTGCGGACGCGGTGGCAGCCTCGAACTCCATTGAGGGCTTCCGGGTCTCCACGGTCGACGTCGCCGATCTGATGGAAGGCGAGCGCGACGTCGAAGTGTCCGAGGAGGACCGTGACGAGACGTTGGCTTATCAGCGCATGATGACCTACATCCAGACCTTGCATGACGTAGAGGATTTCTCCTACAGCAAGGGGTTGCTGAACGGCCTGCACTGGATCCTTCAGGGCCACCGCCACACTGCGGGAAAACCAGCTGGACAATGGCGCAGAGGGCCCGTGTACGTCACTGATGCGCGGGATCCGAGTATCGCTGCGTACACCGCGCCCGAGGCGGTTGACGTACCTGGTCTGATGGAAGAACTCGTCGACTGGCTGAACGTCGACGATGGGGTACATGCGCTGGTGCGTGCTGCGATGGCGCACCTGCACCTGGTGTCGATCCACCCCTGGAGCGATGGGAACGGGCGGATGTCGCGGTCCCTGCAGACGCTCATGATCGCTCGAGAGGGAGTGCTCGCACCCGAGTTCTCCTCTATCGAGGCATGGCTAGGCCGTCCTGGAAACACTTGGGATTACTACCGGGAACTCAGTGCTCGAGGTTCGGTCTATCTTCCGGTTCAGGATGTTCACAGCTGGATCCGTTTCAACCTCGTCGCCTATCACCAGCAGGCCCAGACCGTCCGTAACCGCCTGGAGAGATCAGGCGGGGTATGGAGCATTCTGGCTGATTTCGTCGACAGCGAGCCCTACGACGAACGTGTGATCTCAGCGCTCCATGAAGTGGCGATGAGTGGTCGTGTTCGACGCCAGCGCTATGAGAACGTCGAAGGACTGACCACGCAGCAGGCACAACGAGACCTCCGCGAACTCGTGGTGGCCGGAGTCCTCGAATCGGTGGGCCGGACCAGGGCTCGTTACTACACATCCGGGCCCCGCTTCCCGAATCGTGCGCTTGAGATAGCACGGACGCCGATGACTCTGACGGACCCGTACCAGCCCGGGAATGACAGTGCGGGGTGACAGGCCGCCGGGAGTCGGGGCACCGAGAGGCGGACGATCCGACTCGCAGTGAGCGGACCGGTACGAACGTTGGTGAACGCACACGCTTCAGGCTTGTCGGCCGCAAACGGCTCCTGCGCGGACGGAAACTGAGACGGACAGACAGCGAAGACCGGTACCCATCGGGTACCGGCTTCGGTGTTTTGAACTCGTGAGGGCTTGCACCCAACACGCTTTTCAATTCTGTGTCTGTGCGTTCACGCCAGTTCGGCAGGGTCCGTGACCTGTGCCAGCGTGCTGCCGGGTACGGCCCTGAACGATCGCGAACGTAGGTGAATGAGACTAGGAATGAGACTACGACCGGATGGTTCTGAGGCTGACGACGGTGGAGCGGAGGCGGGTTGTTTGATCCCGGAACACTGCGGGGTCGAGGGGTGAGGGAAGGCACAGCGCAGCCTGGTCGCCATTCACGGCCCGCATGTTTTTGGGGACCTGCACGATGACATGAAGCTGATCGGGATCCGCGCGCTCGCTCACCGGCGGCTGCGGCTCTTCGGCCGGTCCGCCGTAGGCGGCGCGCTGTCCGCGCCGACACGTCGACGCGGCGCAGTGATGGCGGCTTGGGAAGCTTGGTGCCGAGGGGAGGCTCTCCGAAGGGTGAAGGGGAGGCACATGGAGCACGCAGACGGCGGTGAGCCGAATCATGAAGCCTGGAGAGAGCATGGCGGGCGACGCACGCGAAGAGACGGGAAGGGACGTGGGGTGGGGAGAAGAGCGATGGGCTCCGCCCCAGTTGCAGAGATGGAGGGGGGATGCCAGACCGGCCCCACCAGGTCAAGCCGTCATCGTGCACGCAGGGCAACCAGCGAGCGAGAAAGGTCACCGGGAACAGGTACACACGAATGACGACGTGACCTGCCGTGTCCGGCCCGGTATGGCTACGCCTGCCCGGCAAGGAGATGACCACAAACGCCCCACGTCTAGGGATGGCTAGCTAGTGTTTAATCCAGACCAAAAATGCTTGATTGAGACGAAAGTGCCTCCGGCGGGGTCTTCGGCTCCGAGATGATCACGATTGCAAGACCCGAGACCGTAGACGGCTGGGAAAGATCGAGCAGGGAAAGCGGGCAGGAAGGTGCCCACGATCAGCGACCTAAAAAGTCGGCCTTGGGATACTTTCTCCCATATAGTCACTTCGGTGATCTCTGGCGTGCTTTACACGGTCGCGATCTCTTTTGTCGTCTTCTACTCGATGTGGATGATCGTTGCGAACCTGCCCCGCAGGGGCCGAGCCAGAACGTCGCTCACGCATGTGGATCGCGAAGGTGTGGTCGTGTATTGGCGGCCCGGCTGCAAGTACTGCATGAGGTTGCGCATGCGTCTGCGCTTCACGCGATTGCAGTACGTCGAGGTGAACATCTGGAGAGATGGTGAGGCGGCGACGTTCGTTCGCTCGGTCGCGGACGGGAATGAGACCGTGCCGACCGTGACCGTGGCCGGGAAGGCCATGGTGAACCCGTCGAAGAGTCAGCTGCTGGAAGCGGTTGAAACGCATGCCCCACACCTACTGCCCGGTACGGGGGAGCCGACCGGCGGTCGCGGATGATCAGGCAGGCGTGAGCGACAATCGCGACGGACAAGGCCGGACGGCGCTGGATCACTGTGGACCGTACGCGCAGGTGAGAGCGAGTATTGGCCATGATCCAGCCCTCTCTTAGATTGCCGGAAAAGCGGACGGCCATCTGCCGCGCCTATCCGGTGCTGAGGCCCGGCGGTCCCCACGCTCCGAGTCGATTTGCTAGAGGTGAGTGACGAAACTCGGCCCCCTCAGACAGAGGAGCGTCAAGCATGTCAGGAGAGGCGGCAGAGCCAGTCCCACGCCACAGGACCACTGCTCAGCAGCGTGAAGCCGACACGCCTGGCGGCGCTCGTCGCCGCTCCGGGGAGAGCGCTTCTTCTCAACGTCTCTCCGGCCCGAAACCAGAGTCCTCGAGTGTCCCCGACAAGATCTCAGATACCTTGATAGAGGCCTTCTCGGGGGCCTGTGATCCGAGAGGAGCGAGTCCTGATCATGACAGTCGAACAGATCCACGAGCCTGCGCAGGACGGCCACGACATCATCCACCTGGGCGGTGAGGTTGCCGCTGTTGTGGTGCCGATCGCGGAGTACCGTACGCTGCGGGCGCTGGCGCGGCAGGCCTCTGCCGAGGACTTGGAGGCTGCGGAGATGGCGGCCGGACACGAGCAGTACTTGGAGTGGGAGGCTGCTGGGCGGCCGGGCGCGGTCTCGCATGAGGAGGCTATGGCCGAGTTGCTGGGCGGAGGCCGGTGAAGATCGAGTGGTCGCCCACCGCCCGCGCGTCCGCTCGCCGGTACTTTGACGACCAGGAAGGGATGCGGGAGATCGGCGCGGCCGTCACTGCTCTGGCCGAGAACCCCGACCCGCCGGAGGCGTTCGTTCGGGGCGAGTACCGGCGGAGCTCTAGTGCGCGGTCACTGACTTGAGCGTCCAGGCATTACCGACAACGAAAGTCGTGTCGCCTTTGGTGGTATGGGCGTTGACCTTTATGAGCTTGGACGCTTTGCTGGTCCCCCACACGAAGTTGGCCGAGATGGTCCGCTTCTGACTGCAGTGGTTGTTGAAGTAAAATCTGTATGTGGAATTGATGCCCGGTATGTGGCTCTTCTTGCTCCAGGAGACGTTGAGGTGTTGCTTCTTGGGCGACTTGCACGGGAAGCTCTTACTCGGCAGGCGCGCGGTGCTTACGGCGGCGCTGCTTTGAGTGGCGGACTTCGTGGCGGCGGAGGGTTGGGCGGTGGCGGCGTTGGCCGGTGAGGCGCCCGAGACCACCGCAAGGCCGACGCCGGTCGCGGCGACGAGGAAGACCAGTTTCTGGTGGTTCACGTTTCTTGCCCATCGGTGAGGAACTGACAAGCCGCAAACCTAGAACTCCGATCCCAGGGGCTCACAGGGCTTTGGGACCCAAGTCTCTTTGGGCCCCCGGCACTCAGGTAGACCTGGGCCTCGTCAGTGGGACACGCGGATTTGGGCGCTGAGACCTCGCCGGCGGTGCCCGACTGCTGGCCCGCGGTGGCCTGCCCCGCCGGGATCGAGATGATCCAGGCCGGGGGTGGCGGCTTCGTGGAGCGCTGAAAGCCCGAATGAGACTAGAAGATCAACAGGGCCGGTACCCACTGGGTACCGGCCCTACCCTGGTCAGGCTGGCGGAGGATACGAGATTCGAACTCGTGAAGGCTTGCACCCAACACGCTTTCCAATTCTGCGCCCATGCGTGCACGACAGGTCAGCAGGGTCCTTGACCTGCATCAGCGTGGTACTAGATACAGCCCTGAACGATCGCGAACGCAGGTGAATGAGACTACGACCGGATGGTTCTAAGGGCCGGAGGTAGACCTCCGGGTCCGCCCAACAGGACAGTTGCGTCGAGATGACCTGGGAGTGGACAGACGGAGCCGATCCGCCGGATGAGGAGTTTCTGTATGTCCTTGTACGTCCTTGTACGTCCTTCAAGGGCGACCCGCTGCGCGGGCCTCCAGGCGACTCGTGCCGCCGGGCGTGCGGCTGTTCCGACCGGTCCCGGCGTCGTGCCGGACGGCCGCCTCAGCCACAGCGGGGAGCCAGCGACCAACGAGGAGCAAGACCCACACCGCCGAAACACGCTCCAAGCCATTGCCACACGTCCGAACTCGGGCGGGAAGGGAGATCCTTCGGGAGTTCTCCATGGAACGACCGCCTCGCAGGTGCGGGGGCGACACCAGCGACGCTGCCAGGCAGACCAGAGGGGGCGAGGCCCTCGCCCACGCGGCGGCTTCGAGGCTCCGGGATCAGGAGGTTTTGCCGGGCCACGCCGCTGTCATTCTTCTCGCAGCGTGCCCCCCCAGACGGAGCCCAGACTAGGCCGCCGCCACTGAGAGCTTCCAGAAATTACGCATATTCTGAGACTTGTCACCTTTGCCATGAGGTTTGGCCGTAATGGTGACGGGATATGGTTTGTGGCCTTTCGCCGTAAAGTAGGCCGCGATGTACCGATACTCGTTGCAGTGGTTGTTGTAGTAAAATCTGTATGCGGTAACGCCTGGCCAGTAGCTCGCCTTCTTGCTCCAGGAGACGTTGAGGTATTTCCCCTTGGGCAACCTGCACGGGAAGCTCTTCCCCGGCAGGCTCTTGGTGCTCACGCTGGTGCTGCTGTGAGCGGCGGACTTCGTGGCGGCGGAGGGCTGGGCGGTGGCGGCGCTGGCCGGCGAGGCGCCCGAGACCACTGCAAGGCCGACGCCGGTCGCGGCGACAAGGAAGGCCAGCCTTTGTTGGCTCACGTTTCTTACCCTTCGGTTAGGAACTGACAAGCCGCAAACCTAGAACTCCGACCCCCGGGCTCACAGAGCTTTGGGACCCAACTTTCTTTAGGCCCGGCGCTGTCGTAGAAAACACGGGCCTGGTCAGTGAGCACCCGGGGATTCGGGCACCGAGACCCACCAGCAGTGCCCGACCACTGGCCCCCACTGACCTGCCCCGACGGATCAAGACGATCCAGAACGACCCGTACCGCCACCTGCCCACACCGGGCAAGCTGGGCCGCACCTGATCGGCGAGACCGGCGTCCACGAGGAGCTGTGGCGGACGTCGCGCGCCCAGACCCGTAGCACGCCCCGACGTTCGGCCGTGGTCCGACGCCGGGCAACGGACAACTTCCACACCCCCGTGGGAGTACAGTTCCGCCGCGGCGATCGCGCGCTTCGGTTCTCTGGTCACGGGCCAGGGCTATCGACGATCTGGGCGCTGCAAGCGCGAATGAGACTAGAAGATCGACAGGGCCGGTACCCGCTGGGTACCGGCCCTACGTTGTGCCTGCTCAGAGACGCGGAGGATACGAGATTCGAACTCGTGAGGGCTTGCACCCAACACGCTTTCCAATTCTGCGCCCGTGCGTTCACGGCAGGTCGCCAGAGGCCGTGACCTGCGCCAGAGCGCTGCTTGGTACTGCCCTGAACGATCGCGAACGTAGGTGAATGAGACTACGACCGGATGGTTCAAGGCTGGAAGTAGACCTCCGGGCCCCTGAACAGTGACAGGGATGTTGTCGGACGGCCGCCCTCGCCACAGCGGAGAGTGAACGACGAGGAGCAAGCCCGCACTGCCGGGGCCCGCTCCAAGCCATTGCCACGAGTCTGAACTCGGGAGGGAAAAGAGATGGGTGTAGCTCCTCTTCAGGGACTCGTTGATCTGGGGTTTTGAGGGGTGTGGTCGCGTTGGGCGGGGTCGTCTTCTACCGTGCGTGGTGGAGGCGATCGCGATGGGCTCGTTGCTGGAGGAGTTGGCGCGGCGGGAAGCGGCGGCCCGGGAGCGGGTCGAGCGGTTGCGTGGACAGTTGGCGGCTGAGGAAGAGGCGTTGTCGCGGTTGGTGATCACCCGGGAGACGGTGGAGGAGGTCCTGGGTGAGGCGGCCCAGGTGGTGGAGCGGCCGGCCGAGTCCGGCATGATCGAGTTCGTCGCCGAGCTGGGCCGGCGCGAGCCGTACGCCTTGGGCGACCTGGGAGGCGTCACAGTCGCCGTCGCCGGCGAGGTCACGAGCGGGCGCTTCCACGGCACCGGCCTGCTGTGGAATCGCGCGCACGACGACTTCGACGTCCCCAACGCCTACACAGTCGTCGTTCGCCGCCTCCGCTGCACGCGCCAGGTGCTCCTGCGGCTCGGCGCGAACGCCTTCCTGGTGACCGGGCACGAGATCCCCACAGAGATCGGCTCAGCAGGCGAGTGCCCGGCCGCGCCGACTTCGTCCTCATGGCGGAGGTCATGGCCGCCGCGTGATCACCGACTCGTACGATCACGCGGCGGTGCGGCTATACCGTGCTGTCGCAGGTGCCGCCCTTCTTGTCCCAGGTGGCCGTGATGACGCCGGTCTCGCCCGTCGACGCGCCTGGCACGTCACGCGTGGAGTAGACAACCTTGAAGTAGTACTTGGCCTGGCTGGTGCCGTAGTACCGGCAGTAGATCGTCGTCGCCCCGAACATGTAGCGGAACTTCGGGTAACGGAGCGTCTTCGACAGATTCTGCTCGAAGGATTTGCTCCACCGCTTGCTGAAGTGCTGATAACCCCATTTGCTCGTGCCGCACCGAAGCGGAGCCGCCGACAAGCCGTGGCTCGCGTATAGCCGGCTGTACAGCCGGACCCGGTAGGCCGCCGCTTTCTTCTTGCAGTTCGGCGTGGAGTAAGCCGCGGAAACGTCGGGAGTCGCGGCCACCACGCTCGCCCTGGCCACCTTGACCCCGGACTCCGCCGCGTTCGCGGTGCCGAACACCAGAGGAACGATCACCGCGGCGACCGCACAGGCGATGAGCCCCGAACGAATCACGGATATTCTTTTGCGCGCGACCAAGAGTATTCCCCTTCTCGGGACAAGGCCGGATTCCGGTAATCACCGGCCCCGGAAGGGGCGACTTTAGCGAGCGCCTCATTCGAGTGCGAGGCCCCCGAGACCTAATATTCCGGGCCATTCTGGGTCCTGGGGCCCAAGGCCAATCCAAGTTCACTTAATGCGGTGAAGCTGTCGCGCTAAGTAGCCGTTGGAGTGCAGTTCCGCCGTGACGATCGCGCGCTTCGGTTCTCTGGTCACGGGCCGGGGCGATCGACGATCTGGGCGCTGCAAGCGCGAATGAGACTAGAAGATCAACAAGGCCGGTACCCCGCTGGGTACCGGCCCTACGTTGTGCCTGGTCAGGCTGACGGAGGATACGAGATTCGAACTCGCAAGGGCTTGCACCCAACACGCTTTCCAATTCTGCGCCCATGCGTTCACGCCAGGTCAGCAGGGGCCATGACCTGCACCAGCGTGGTACTAGGTAAAGCCCTGAACGATCGCGAACGCAGGTGAATGAGACTAGGAATGAGACTACGACTGGATGGGTCTGAGGCTGGAAGTGGACCTCTGCTCCCTACGGGGAGTGGAATGTCAAGCATGTTCCTGGGCAGGACTGAAAGAGCCACTTGTGCCGCTCGATAGCGGCCCGGATCAGGGCTTACCGGCGCGGATCGAGTAGGTCAGCGGGTAGCGGGAAGCGCCGCCCGGATGCCGATAGATCTCACCTGGGTGCCGCAGGAGCAACTGGCGCTGACGATAGAACGTGTGGTCGTGTTCGTGCAGGAACTCGATCCGCAGCCCGGCTCCGGCGATGGCGGAGACGACGGACGACAGCATGTGATTCCACTCGATGGTGATGTTGTTCTCGGTCGCAGCGGTCTCGTCGGCGTACGTGCCCGGCCCACCCGAGAGATGCGGGCCCTCCTCGAAGTAGTCGTGTGTGACGGTCCGGCCCGTCTCGTCGTCGAGCACGAAGCTGAACGGGTGGAACTCGGCAAGGTAGAGGAATCCGCCCGGAGCGAGCAGTTCGGTGACGACCGACGCCCCACCGCGGGAGGTCGGGCAACCAGTTCAGCGCCCCAAACCCGGTGTAGACGATGTCGAAGACCTGCCCGCCGAGGGCTGAGACCGCGTCGTAGAGGTCCGATGTCACAAAGCGTGCGTCGACACCCAGGTCGGCCGCCAATCCCGAAGCCGCCTCGATGCCCGGCACCGAGAAGTCCAGCCCGGTGACACGTGCTCCCCGTGCCGCCCACGACAGCGTGTCCAACCCGAAATGGCACTGCAGGTGGACCAGACGCTTCCCCGCGACATCTCCCACCTCGGCCTTCTCGAAGTCCTTCAGCGAATCGCGCCGCTCGCGGAACCCCTCCACGTCGTAGAAGGACCCGCCCACGTGAATGCCCACCCGCTCGTCCCACGAAGCCCGGTTCAGGTCCCGCCACCGCCCCGCCAGATCGCTCATGAGCCAGAGGGTATACAGGACGTGATCGCGCGACGACGCGTGTGCACGCGACTTCGACGGCACCGGCCGGTGACGTGCCACTGATCTTCCGGACGAGTGCCTCGTGCGGCCTGCGGTGAGCCTGACGGCGAACGGCTCGACCGCTTGTTCCTCGCGCTCCTTGCGACCGCAATAACTCCACAGTGAATGACAACCGCCCACCGTGGGCCGGGGCTGGCAGTACGGCAGGACTGGAGGTGAATCGACTACGCCGCGCCCGCCCTGGACCGACCGTTGGGTGTCCCCAGGATTGCGTGGTCGTCCGGCAGCCGTCCAGCTCCCGCGCCATCACGCTGACCTGCGACTTCGAGAGTTTCGTCACGCCCAGGGACTCCGCCAGCTTCTCCACCCGCCGCGTCGAGACCCCCAGCAGATACGAGGTGGCCACCACCGTGACCAGCGCCCGCTCCGCCCGACGCCGCCTCTCCAGCAGCCACTCCGGGTAGTACGACCCCTGGCGCAACCGCGGGATCGCCAGCTCGATCGTCCCGGCCCTGGTGTCCCACTCCCTGGCCCGGTACCCGTTCCGCGAGTTCACCCGCTCCGGGCTCACCTCCCCGTACCCGGCCCCGCACACTTGCTCGACCTCGGCGACCATCATCCGCTGCGTGAACTCCCGCACCATCGTGCGCAGCACATCCGGGCTCGCCGCCGCCAGCGCTTCGTCAAACTCGCCCGTCAACGGCACAATGTTCCCTGCGGCCACTTCGTACTCCTTCTTCTGTCTTGGTCGACTTGGAAGGATC
Organism: Actinomycetes bacterium; assembly: GCA_025964575.1. Taxonomy (GTDB): domain Bacteria; phylum Actinomycetota; class Actinomycetes; order Streptosporangiales; family Streptosporangiaceae; genus Actinomadura_E. The sequence goes on along the minus strand of JAOPYO010000117.1, from coordinate 2,752 downwards.
ACGAAGTGGCCGTCTCATGTCACGGAGACTCGCCCATCAAGGCATGAACTGGTACGAACCCGTACACCACCCCCGTGGACGTGAACGATCGACGTCCGGCGATTTCGTAGAGTGGCGCGACAAGACGCAGAACGGAGACGGAGGACAGGCCGATGGCCGAGCCGCCGCGCGAGACCCAGGCACGGCTGTGGGATCAGCCCACCATCCTTTGGCGGCTCGTCGCCCTCGCCTTGGTCGTGTTCCCGCACTTCGCTACCAGTTCGATACCGCATCTCGGCGACGTTCCTGGGACGCACGATCACACTGTCTTGAGCGCTGCTATCGCGGTGTCCGTCCCAGACCCGACTGAGCAATGGTTCGACTATCTCTCCGGCTCGGGCCTGATCCTGCTGGCGCTCGCGGTGGCCTTCATGCTGCCCGGTCAGTCCGGATGGCGCACTACGCTCGGCGCCACCTGGGCGCTGGGCCTGTTCGGGCTGATTGCCGGATATGAGGCGCGATCGGCGGAGGGCAGTCACCTCGGGGCCTATTGCCTGTTCTACCTGCTGGCGGCCGCAGTTCTCACCGTCGCGGGACTACGTTCCGCACTTGCCAAAGCCGATAGTAGGTGAGGCGAGGTCCTCGCCAAGCATGACCTGGGCCTGGACAGACAGAGCCGGTCCCGTCGTATGAGGACTTTCTGCACGTCCCTCAAGGGCGACCCGCTACGCGGGCCGCCCCAGCCACAGCGGGGAGCCGATGAACAGCGAGGAGCAAGACCGACACCGCAGGGACATGCTCCAAGCCCTTGTCTCAAGTCCGAACTCGGGCGGGAGGGGAGATTCTCGGGAGTTCTCCATGGATCGGCCGCCTCGCAGGTGCGGGGGCCGGCGACGCTGCCAGGAAGACCGGAGGGGGCGAGGCCTCGTCCACGCGGCCGCTTCGGGGCAGCGGGATCGGGAGGCCTCGCCGGGCCACGCCGCTGTCATTCTCCCCGCAGCGTGACCCCACAGGTGGAACTCGGCACTACTAGTAGGCGGTCACTGACACGAGCTTCCACCAATTAGCAATATTCCGACCCTTGTCGCCGTTGGCATGAGCGTTGACCTTAATGAGGTAGGACTCTGGCTTGCGGTGCTTCCGCGTAAAGTTGACCGAGATGGTCCGCTTCTGATTGCAGTGGTTGTTGAAGTAAAACCTGTATGAAGTAATGCCTGGAAAGTGGCTCGCCTTCTTGCTCCAGGAGAGGGTGAGCTTCTTCCCCTTGGGTGACTTACACGGGAAGCTCTTCCTCGACAGGCTCGCGGCGCTTACGGCGGTGCTGCTGTGAGTGGCGGACTTCGCGGCGGCGGAGGACTGGGCGGTCGCGGCGCTGGCCGGTGAGGCACCCGAAACCACGGCAAGGCCGACGCCGGCCGCGGCGACGAGGTAGACCATCTTTTGGTGGCTCACGTTTTTTTGCCCTTCGGTGAGGAACTGACAAGCCGTAAACCTAGAACTGCGACCCCAGAGGATCACAGGGCTCTGGGACCCGGCTCTCTTTGGGCCCCCGGCACCAGAACATGGACCTGATCGGGGAGGCACGCGGATTCGGGCACCAAGACCCGCCAGCGGTGTCCGACCACGGCCTGCGGTGACCTTGCCCGGCGGGGTCGAGACGATCCAGGACCACCCGTACCGTTACCTGCCCACGCTGGGCGCCCAGACCCGTACCACGCCTCCGGCGTTCGGCCGTGGTGCCGGCGCCGGGCCACGAACAAACTCCACCCCGGCGGGAACACAGTTCCGCCGTGACGATCGCGCGCTTCGATTCTCTGGTCACGGCCAGGGCGATCGACGATCCGGGCGCTGCAAGCGCGAATGAGACTAAAAGATCAACAGGGCCGGTACCCGCTGGGTACCGGCCCTACGTTGTGCCTGCTCAGAGACGCGGAGGATACGAGATTCGAACTCGTGAGGGCTTGCACCCAACACGCTTTCCAATTCTGTGGCTGTGCGTTCATGTCAGGTCAGCAGGGTCCGTGACCTGCGCCAGCGTGCTGCCGGGTACGGCTGTGAACGATCGCGAACGTAGGTGAATGAGACTAAGAATGAGACTGCTGCAAGCGGACGTTGTCCGAGCCGTCCGGATGCGTTGGCGGCAGCCTGATGGTCATGAGCGCGCAGCCGCTGGACGACTACGACCCTGTCGAGATCCTGCGTGTCCTACCGAATCAGTTTCATGATTATTTCCTGGCCGAGTACAGGGCAGCCGTGGAGGGAGCCCGGCAGGTAGAGCGCTACCGGCACATTCAGCGGGAACGCCAGGTTCGACCAGGCGACGTTTATGGCTGCCATCGATCTCGATGGCAGCTGGATCCCAGAGATGGGCGCTAATCATGTATGGCCGCCTGGATGGCGAGTTGAGCCAGATCCGGACCTTTTCGGCGCCTGCGCAAGCTCGTCGCAGTTCCTCAGCCCGCAAGCACAGGAGACCAAAACGGCCGGGCGCTGCGAGACGGGATGCCTGAGAGCTCAGGTCAGTCCGAGCTGGAGGCGACATGACAGAGGCGGCTTCGTCGGGCGCTGCAACCCTGAATGAGACTAGAAGATCAACAGGGCCGGTACCCTTGAGGTACCGACCCTGCGTTTTTCCTGCTCAGAGATGCGGAGGATACGAGATTCGAACTCGTGAGGGCTTGCACCCAACACGCTTTCCAACTGCCCCTCCGAGTGTTCAGGCATGTCCGTCAGCGTCCTGACCTGCGATGGAGAGATCCGACGGCGGACGATC
>JAOPYO010000002.1 GCA_025964575.1 Actinomycetes bacterium | reverse complement strand
GTCACCCAGCCCGTCCTCATCACGGTGCTGGCCACGGCCGGCGCGGTGATCGCGATCGGCGTCGGCGGCGGCATGGTCCGGCCGATGCAGTCACGGTGGGAACGCATCCTGTCGGCCGCCGAGGACGAGACCACCAAGGTGCGGAGAGAGTCCTACCAGCGGGGCCGTGAGGACGCCATGCGCGGCGGCGGCGTGCCCACCGAGCGGGCAGCCGAGCAGACGACTGAGGAGAGGACCCAGTCCAACCTGCCGTGATCAAGCAGCGGAGAACCCGCGCACCAGCGAGCAGACGGCGATGACCCGGACGAGCTGCCAGTCGTACTCCTCACCCGGCCACCAACCCTGTTCCAACGCGGTGTCGGCGAACCCATGCAGATAGTCCAGTAGGGCCGCCTCGTGCAGCTCGCCACCGGACCCGGTGATCACGTCCCGGACGGCCGCCGCATGCTGGTCCACCTCGGCGGCCAGGCCGGGATCGGTGGCCATCTTGGCTACACCGGCCTCGCCAATGTCCCGGATGAGGCCACGCAATGTTTCAGACAAATCGCCAGACATAGCTTCAAAATGTAGCAATGACGTCGTCATGCATCGGCCATCAAGCACGCTGACGCAGCATCGGGGGGCGGAGGTGCTCGGCGTCGCCACGGTGGTAGAGCTGGGCAGGCCGGCCGCCGTCGCGGGTGGTCGTGCGGCCGGTCGGGACCAGGAAGTGATCGGCTCCGGTGACCTTCCGGTGGAAGTTACGGGGGTCCAGCGGGGTGCCCCAGACGATCTCGTACACCCGGCGCAGCTCGGCCACGGTGAACTCGGGCGGGCAGAAGGCCGCGGCCAGTGAGGTGTACTCCAGCTTGGCCCGGGCCCGCTCCACTCCGTCCAGCAGGATCCGGCGGTGGTCGAAGGCGGCCGGATCCTTCACGAGTTCGTCCACCGCCGTCCAGAGCACCTGGGCGCGGCTGGAGGCGGGCAGATCGGGCGCCAGCCCCAGATAGGCGACGCTGACCACGCGCTGGCGGGGGTCGCGGTCCGGATAGCCGTAGGTCGCCAGTTGCTCGAGATGGATCCGTACGTCCGCCAGCCCGGCCCGCTCGGCCATCAACCGGGAGGCTGCCACCGGCAGGTCCTCGTCAAGCTGAACGAAGCCGCCGGGCAGCGACCAGCATCCGGCGTACGGGGGCCGGTCGCGCCGCCACGTCAGGGCCGACAGCCGCTGCTCTCGCACGGTCAGCACGACGAGATCGACGGTGACGGCGACCCGGGGAACTGACATGCGTTGAACGTTATCCGCCTCGGCCACCTGGTACGGCCACATATGGGAGACAGCTACGGGGCGGCCTCTAAGGGAGGATCCGCTCGGCCTGGTCGTAGGCCCGGCGGGCGGCGTCCTCGGCGTCGGTCTGGGTGACGTTGGGCCCATACATGGTGACGCTGGCCAGGTAGCCACGTGAACGCAGCACGACGTACCAGGTCTTCACGTGCGAGGTCCCGCTGACGGTCGCCACCCCCACCGTCCGCGAGCCGCCGCCGAGCTGGGTCTGGGTGCCCTCGACGATCTGATGGGTGGACCACTGATCGCCGACCAGCGCCCGGAAGGTCCGGCAGGCAGCCGGGACCCGCACCTTCACCTGCTGGGCCGCCGTGGCCTCGGAGATCGTCATCAGGGTCTCGGTGACGGTCTGCCCGTCGGCCTTGGCGAAGGTGGTGATCGCCGCCGGGGCGTTCTGGGCCTCTGGCGACGACCCGAACGCGCGGGACACGGCGGCGCACTGCGGTTTGTTGAGCTTCACCTGGCTCTGCAACTGGTTGAAGTTCTGGATCGCCTTCAACGAGCCGTACTCCCCGGAATCCGGCTCACCCGCCCGGCGATAACCGGAGAGATCAGTGAGCAGCGCCTGCCGGAGCTGATCCGAGGTGTAGCCCTGCCCCGCCGGCACGGTGTGACCGGGGTCCTGTGCGGCCCGCGACGGCGAGCCGCCACAGGCGGAAGCCGTAACCGCCACCAGCGCGATGGCCAGCACGGCTTTATGACTCATAGGGCGACCCTACCGTCCGGTGATGCCCATTCCGGAGCGCCTCACCATGGATCATCGCGTTACCGGGTAGAAGAATAGATGGCGTTTTCACAGAAAAAACATTTCGGGGGAAAACAGATGTTCCGAAAAATATTGGTCATTCCCGTCCTACTCCTGGCCCTGACCGCCTGCGGCGCCTCCAAGAACGCCGCCACGACCGGTTCAGGGGCCTCGGCGTACGTGGCAGGAGGTGCACAGCCGACCACGACCGCGGCAGCCGTCTGCCCGACCGCGGCCACCAAGAAGTTCGCCAAGACCCGGTTCGTCGCCGACGTCGGGCTGGCCTTCGGTTCGTTCCACCGATACATCCTCAAGCCCTACCAGGCCGGCACGTTCAAGCAGGGCGCCCCTGGCCGGACCAAGGCCCTGGTCAAGGCCGCCGCGGCCGCCGCCTTCTCCGTCAACCGGCTGAACGCGGCGCGGAAGCTGGTCAACGACGATCCGACCCTGTGCAAGACGCTCAAGGCTCCGCTCGACGCGCTGTGGGCCAAGCTGTCCGCTCTGACCGGCAAGCTCAAGTCGGGCAACTTCGACCCGAACGAAATCACCAGCACGGAGGGCGCCATCGAAGGCCTGCGGCAGAACGCGGGCAAGTCCGGCGTCCAGATCCAGGACAAGTAACTCACGCAGGATGAGACGACCGCGAGGTCACGCCTGTATCAGGCGTGACCTTGCGGTCGTCCGCCGTCCGGTGGACTTACGGACGAGACCCGGTCGTTGTAGACGCCGGTGTACTCCTGGCCAGAGAGCTTCTGAATGGCCTGGATGACCTCGTCGGTGATGGCCCGGCGGGCCCGCGCCGGCGGGTCGTTGTCGTACTGGCCGAACTCGATGGGCTCACCGATCCGCACGATCACCCGGGCGAAGGGCGTGGGCAGCGACTTGCCCAACGGCTGCATCCGGTCGCTGCCGATGACCCCGACCGGCAGCACCCGGGCGCCGGAGCCGAGCACCAGCGCGCCCACCCCGGTCCGCCCGCGGTAGAGCCGGCCGTCCTGGGAACGGGTGCCCTCCGGATAGATCGCGAATGCCTTACCGGCTTCGAGAATCTCGATCGCCTGGTCCAGCGCGCCCATGGCGGCCCGCTGGGTCCCCCGCTTCACCGGCACATGCCCGAGGGAGGTCAGGAACCAGCGGGAGAACGCACCCTTGAGGCCGGGCTTGTCGAAGTACTCGGCCTTCGCGATGAAGGTCACCTGGAGCGGCAGCAGGGCCAGCGGGATGATGAAGCTGTCGATGAACGACAGATGGTTGCTCGCGACGATCAGAGGGCCGCTCGACGGCACGTTGCCCAGTCCTTCGACCCGTGGGTGAAGGAGCAGCCGCAGGAGTGGGGCGACCACCCGCACCATGAACATGTTGAGCAAGGCGATCCTCCCGAATTTCGCTCCCACACTGTAACCCGACGCATGGAACGGCCCGCAATCACCTCGGGTGAGGAATCACACTGCCAACCATTCCGGAAGAAATACTGGACAGTAGATCCAACGGAATTACTTACGGCATCGTAAGTTTCTGCGGAGTAGTACGGTTCGTAGCTCTCCGCGCCGAGGCGATCCCGGAGAAGATACCCGTCCAGGATGAGGCGGACCATGGGTCGCACGTGTCACGATCTGTACCGTGAAAATCCTGATAAGGGTAGTCATCACCGCGGTCGCGCTCTGGGTGGCGACCGTACTCGTGACAGGCATCACCCTCAACACCACCGACACCCCAAAGAAGATCATCACCCTGCTCGGCGTCGCCGCCATCTTCGGCGTGATCAACGCTTTCCTGAAGCCGATCATCAAGACGTTCGGGTGTGTCTTCTATGTGCTGACCCTGGGTCTGTTCGCCCTCGTGGTGAACGCCCTGCTGCTCGAGCTCGCAAGCTGGGCCGCCGGCAAGATGCACCTGCCCTTCCACGTGGGCACCTTCTGGGCCGCGTTCTGGGGGGCGATCATCGTCGGCGTGATCAGCTGGCTGCTCAACCTCTTCGTCAGCGACGACGACTGACCAGCGCCCGCACTCCGTGATCATGCAATCCTCTTGCATGATCACGGAGTGGATGGGGCCTGGGGTCAGACGAGGGCGGGCAGGCGTTCCACTCCGCGCCCGAGGGCACGGTACTCCCAGCCGTAGGCACGCCACCGGATGGCGTCCAGGGCGTGCCTGCCGTCGAAGATGCGGCGGTGCGCGACGACCTCGCCCATGACCTCGGGGTCGATCTCCTTGAACTCGTCCCACTCGGTGAGCAGCACGACCACGTCGGCGTCCTGAGCCACATCGAGGGCGTTGACGCCGTACCGCAGCTCGGGGTAGGCGCGGCGGGCGTTGTCCATGGCGGCGGGGTCGTAGACACGGACGTAGGCGCCCAGTCCGTGCATCGTGCGTGCCACGTCGAGGGCCGGTGCGTCCCGGATGTCGTCGGAGTTGGGCTTGAACGCGGCGCCCAGGCAGGCGACCCTGGCGCCGTCCAGCCTGCCGCCCAGCATCTCGCGGACCAGGTCCACGGTGCGGGAGCGCCGACGCCGGTTGATGGCATCGACCTCACGCAGGAACGACACCGCCTGGCCCACGCCGATCTCCTCTGCCCGGTGCGCGAAGGCCCGGATGTCCTTGGGCAGGCAGCCTCCGCCGAAGCCCAGACCCGGCTGGAGGAACTTGCCGCCGATCCGATCGTCGTAGGCCAGCGCGGAGGCCAGGTCCTTGACGTCGGCACCGGTGGCCTCACAGACCTCCGCCATCGCGTTGATGTAGGAGATCTTGGTGGCCAGGAACGAGTTGGCCGCGACCTTGACCAGCTCGGCGGTCTGCAGATCGGTCACCACGACCGGGCTGCCCGACTCGATCACCGGGGCGAAGGCCGCGCGCAGCCGCTCCTCCGCCCACGCGGAGGTGACGCCGAAGACCAGCCGGTTGGGGTGCATGGTGTCGTCGACCGCGAAGCCCTCACGCAGGAACTCGGGGTTCCACGCCAGCTCGACGTCGGTCCCGGCGGGGGCCAGTTCGTGCAGCAGGTGGGTGAGGCGCGCCGCCGTGCCGACCGGCACCGTGGACTTGCCGACGACCAGGACGCGGCGGTCCAGGTGTTCCGCGAGCTCACGTACGGCGCTGTCGACGTAGGTGAGGTCGCAGGCGTCGGAGCCCGGCTGCTGCGGCGTGCCCACGCAGATGAAGTGGACGTCGCCGAAGGCACCGGCCTCTTCGAAGGAGGTGGTGAAGCGCAGCCGGCCGGTCTCGAGGGCCTTGGCCAGCAGCTCCGGCAGGCCGGGCTCGTAGAAGGGCACCTCCCCGGCGGAGAGCTTCTCAATCTTGCTGACGTCGACGTCGACGCCCAGGACCTCATAGCCGAGCATGGCCATGCAGATCGCGTGCGTGGCGCCCAGATATCCGGTGCCGAGGACCGTCAGCCTCGGCATCTCCGTCATCGTCATATCCATCTCCGTGCTGTTAGGGGGCGGGGGAAGCACAGCGTCATGAGCACTTGTTGTTGGAGAGGCCCTGGCCGGCGTTGGTGGCCTTGTTACTGCACTCGACCTTGTTGCCGTCGGCGCCGGCGAGGTGGATCCCGGAGGATCTTGTGGACCTGGAAATCATCCTGCAATGTCTAGCGCAAGTGGGTGGACTTGTCGGCCATGACGCCCTTCTGGACGGTGAAGTCCGCAAGGCGTATGTGGCTCGCTCTGTCGAGATGGAGGGTGTACCCAGTGCCAGACAAGGCAAATCCCGGGATTTCCGCTGATGAGAGGGACATTAGCAGGCAGGGAGGAGGGGTTTCCATCGGCTGACCTGGGGTGATACGGCATAACCCGAGAGGGGGAAGGGAAGTGCCGTCAGTCGCGGCGGCTCGTCGACGAACTCGTTGTCGAGGAGCTCCTTGATGTCGCACAGCGCCGCCGCGATCGTACGGAAGCTGCGGCCTCTTAGGACCTGAGCAGAGACAGTCCCCAGGTCAACTTGACGCTCTTCGGCTGGCCGGTCGGGCAGGTGAACGTGATCACTGCCGTGCCGGGCGGCTGCACGAGCAAACGCTTCAAGGTGATCCTCAATTTGTAGGTGCCGTTCTTGGGGATGACACCCTGCGCTGCGGCGAGTTCCAGCTGCGCATTCGAGGTGACCGCGTTCCAGGTCACCGGCCCGTGGAGCGCAGACAGCTCGACGTAGGTCTCCTGCCCGACCAGCAATGTGATCACCACGGGCACGACCACGAGCTGGCCGGCTAGGAGCGGCTGAGGCGACCCCCCCGGCGATCCTTTGGGCGTCGGGGTGACCGTCGTCGGATGGCCGTCCAGCTGCGGCACGACCGGGTCCGCCGAGTGCCCAGGGTCCTCCGGGCCGCCCCTCTGTGCCGCGGGCTCGCGGACCGGCCCACTGGACGGGTGCCCCTTCGAGGGCGACCCGCCCTGGGTGGAGGGGCCATGCCACGGCCACACGATCTCTGAGTTCGGCAGGCCCGGCCCGATGATGAAGGCCGCCACCGTGAGCGATACCAGCGCACCCATCACACCGCCGCCGGTGAAGATCCACCGACGGGCGATAGGCGAGGGGACATCGGGCTGACGGGGCACGCCGTCGGGGTTCAGATGGCCGCCACGGGCGGCGATGTCGATCCGATAGCCGGCCAGCTCCGGGTCGGTCCCGGTGTGCATCACTCGATGCCGCAGCCCGGCGGGCACCACCGGAGCCGGTGGCACCTCGAAGAGCGCGGACGCCGACAGCCCGCCATAACCCCGGCAGTCTGGGCACTCCGTGGCATGCGCGGCGACCTCGTCCAGGGAATCCTGGCCGTCCAGAACCTGTGCCCCAGGTCTCTGCCCGGTGACACACCGGCGACGCCGCGAGAGGACCTCGGCGGCGACCGCCGACTCGGCCAGAGACCAGGCCCGCGCCGCTTGGGCGTTCGCTCGTCGGACCGGCACCCCGAAGACCGCGGCGAGATCATCGCCGGTCACCCCGTGGCGCAGCGCCAGCAGCAAGGTCTCCTGGTCGCTGAAGTCGAGCCGTTCGAGCATCCCTTCCAGCACCGAGCGCACCTCGCTCAGTGGCAGTCCACTGTCCGGATCGACCCCGGTGGCCGTTTCACCACTCCAGTCCCAGTAGAGCCCACGGCCACGGGTCCGTAGCAGGCAGCGGCGGCGCGCGGCGGCGTACAGCCAGGAGCGCAGCCGTGCACGGTTGCGCATCCGGGGGGCACGGCGGGAGGCGTCGATGAAGATGTCATGGACGATGTCCGCGGCCGCCTTCGGCTCCTGCGTCATTGATGTGCAGTAGTCGTACAAGCGCTCTACGTAAATGTCGTAGAGCGTGGCAAGCGTGTCCTCATCGCCTTCGTTCAGACCCGTTACCAACCTGCGGTCGATCTCCGGATCAAAGGGTGACCAGTTCACCATGCTGCTCCCGACAGTTAGCGCCGCACCCTACATACACCAGGTGTTACGCGTCACACCACAAGGTCGCCCGAAATGGATGGCAATCTGCACGCCTGTTAGTGCGCGGGAGAGTGACCGAATCAATCCGGTTTGTCAACTTTGAGCAGGTCAGCGTTGCCGTATTGCTTCGTGATCCTGTGGTGTGGAGTCCAACTCGGTCACGGTAATGGCCGCGGTCGCGGAATCCGTAGGCGACGCGCTTGACCGGCTTGATGAGCCTGGACCTTCCGGCGTCCCGCCCGTGGCCTCCTGCTCCCGATGCGTGACCGACCACGAGATTTTCAGGAGGTCACAGGCGCGCCGACTACCCCGCTCAGGTGACGCTATATTCCCCTGTGATCAGGATCCGTACAGGTGGGTACGGGTCGCGACAGCGAGCGCCGAGTCGTCACAGAACACGCCGTCGACCCCTAGCTTGAACAGCAGTGTCAGCCAGCCGGTCGCGTTGCCCTCGGCCCTCTTGAAGTTGGGGGAATTCGGGTTGCCCTGCCGGAAGTCGACCGGCAGGAAGTTGTTCTCCGGCCGGATCGTGTAGGGATGCACCTTGAGATGGTTGCGGTGAGCGTCACGGATCAGCGTGGTGGGCTGCCCGAGGTGCCCGGTCGCGTCCACGGGGACGATCCGGGTGGTCGACGGCCCGATCCCGTTGGCGAACGAGGAAAGCCAGCGCAGTCCCTCGGGCTTGACCAGATCGTCGTAGGTGCGGGGATCGTGACTCGCGACGAAGTCGTACGGCTTGCCGGCGGAGTCGATCAGCTGAATCAGGTTCGCCTTGGTCTTCGGCCGCATCTTCTCGAGACTGCCGGGCTCAAAGGACTGGATGAAGACCTTGGAATCCTTCTTATCCAGGCCGTACTTGGCGAGCAGTGACAGCAGTTCGTCCTCCAGCGGCAGGCCGATGGAGGTGAAGTAGGTCGGGTGCTTGGTCTCGGGGTAAACGCCGACGTTGTTCTCCCGCGCCAGCTTGATCACCTCCTCCAGGGAGGGGATCTGGTCCTGGCCGTCGAAGACCGTGTTGTCGGGCCGGATATCGGGGATTCGCTCCTTGGCACGCAGGGTGCGCAGTTCAGCGAAGGTGAAGTCCTCTGTGAACCAGTCGGTCACCGCGGTGCCGTCGATGGTCTTGGTCTTCTTGCGGTCCTGAAACTCCGGGTGGTTCGCGACATCAGTGGTCTGGCTGAGCGCGTTCTCGTGCCGGGCGACCAGCACATGGTCCTTGGTCGAGACCACATCGGGCTCGATGTAATCGGCACCCATCGAGATGGCGAGCTTGTACGCGCTGAGCGTCTCCTCCGGGCGGTACTCGCTGGCACCTCGGTGGGCGATCACGATCGGCTGAGCCCGAGCGTGATCCGAAGCTGTGGCGTTGCCACCACCCGCCAGACCCACGTACGCGGCGGCCACCGAGCCGACCGCGATACCGCCGGCGAGGACTCGTCTGAACTGGAACATGCGTTACCTCCGAGTCGGGTGACACGGAAGGTACGGAGGGGATCTTGCGTCCGCCGGTCCTCGACCTGACGCCCGGCCGAACAGTGTCCGTCGTACGGAGGGCGGCGACCCTCTGCGCGGGTAGTGGATCCTCGGCCGCCACTGGGCGAAACACCGCCCGGCTGCCGGTACACTTGCTAGCTGTCGGCCCGGAATCATGAGCTCAATCGCCTATGTGCGAGCTGGTATGGTTCCTCCGGCACTTTGCAGCCGTAGCTCAACGGATAGAGCACTTGACTACGGATCAAGAGGTTGGGGGTTCGAATCCCTCCGGCTGCGCCAGAGTCTTAGCAGGCCAGGGCCCTAGTTCTCTTCTCAGAGAGACGGGGCCCTGAAGTGTATCTAGGGCCGTTCGTCTCACAATTTCTCACACGGCCTTTTTGATCTTGTAAACCTGGGCGAGCGTCTCGGCTCCCTGGGCGAGATCGTCATCGTTGGCGTGGACGTACTTCTTGTAGGTGAAGGACGGGTCATAGTGGCCCGCCCACCGGCTGATGACCGAGATGGGCACGCCCGCGTGTTCCATCAGGGTCAGCGTGGTGTGCCTGCTGTCGTGGAGCGTGATCCGCCGCACGCCCGCCGGCCGCAGGATCCGGCCGAACTCGTCGGAGTACCACTCCGGGTGAAACGGGGTGCCGAGCTCGTCGATGACGACGTACTCGCCGCCGTCGTACCACCCGAGGCCGTCGAGCTCCGAGCGGTACGCGTCCCCCGCGTCTTCACTCTCCTTGCTCTGGAGCTTGCGTAGCGCGGTCAGCGCGGCAACCAGCTCGTCATCGAGCGGCAGTGTCCGCACGCTGTTCTTCGACTTCGGCTTCTTGACGATCACCCGATAGTCGACGAGGACGCGCGTCTGCACCACCGCAAGGGTCTTAGCCTTCAGGTCGATGTCCTCCCAGCGCAGGCCGAGCACCTCGGCACGGCGTAGCCCGTACAGGCTGAGCCGCCAGGCCGCGTGCAAGCGGTGCTGCTGCACCACTCCGAGGAAGGCGTGCACCTCGTCCTTCGACCAGGGCTCGCGCTCCTCCTGGTCGTTCTTCGGCGTCTCGACCAGCTTCGCCACGTTCCGCACGAGCTTGCCCTCTAGCACGGCCATCTCGAGAGCGGCCGTCAGCCGGCCGAGAGTGAGCTGCACGGACCGAGCCGAGAGCGGCGTGCCCACCTTCCCGCCGCGCTTACGGCCCTTCGTCAGCATGAAGTCGACGAGGTCTTCGACGTCACCCTTGCTGATGCGCTGAAGCGGGAGGTGCCCGATGCGCTCGCGCACGCATCGGAACGCCGCGGCGTAGTTGCTCTTGGTGGACTCCTCCTTTCCCCGCGTGGCGCCCTTCAGGTAGGAGTCGATGTAGTCGCTCACCGTCTCCTTCGAGGGCTTGACGTACGTTCCCTCGCTGGTCTGGTGGCGGATCCGGTTGAGTTCCTTGGTCGCCTTACCCTTCTTGTCGAAGGTGTAGGTCTTCTGCTGACGCTTCCCGGTGATCGGATCACGCCCGATGTCGACCACGAAGCGATATCGCTTGGTCCCGTCCTTGAGCGTGATGGTCTTAATGGGGTCGGCCATTCCTCTCCCTTCCTGGGGACTACTGAGGTCACCTCACTGGTCAGGTGGTTTCCTTAGCCCGCGAAGCACCTTTACGACCGCCGTGGCCTGCTCTGTGACCGCCATGGCCCTTCGGTCACGGATCTTCTTCGCAATCTCCGTGGACAACTCGCGTGTGATGTGGCCGCGGTGGGCCTGCTGCTCGCGGATGCCCATCGGCTCGGCGCCCTCCGTGACGATCACCTCGGCGCGGCGGTCCCGTTCCTCGGTCAAGGTGAGGCCGTCGAACATCTCCCAGGCGACCGTCGCCACCTCCTGCACATCGACACCGAGACGCTTCGCCAGGGCCTCGTCCGCCTCCAGGCCGGCCAGCTTCTGGACCTCCTGATGTCGCAACTGAAGCGCCTTGCCGCCGACGACGACCGCGTGATGCAGCTGGTTGTACTCGGAGGGCGGCAGGCCGGAGAACGCGGCTCGCAACCCTTCGCGGCTCTGGCACACCTCGGGCGTGAGGAGCACGTATCCGTCGCCGGCGAACAGGTCAGGGACGGCCACCCCCAGCGAGCTGGCAAGGAGAGCGATCACGCCACCATCGACGGTCGCCCGGTTGCCGGCCTCTACGGCTGCGATCTGGCTTCGAGCCCAGTAAAGGCCGTTGCGCTGAAGCTGCCGGCGAGGACATCAGCATCCGTGAGCGCGTGTTGTGGCGGCTGCTGTATGAGACCGCGGCCCGGTCCGCCGAGGTGCTCCGGCTCGACGTCGAGGACCTCGACATGGCCAACCGGCGGGCCAAGGTCAAGCGCAAGGGCGGCGCCGTCGACGTCATCGTGTGGCAGACCGGCACGGCCCGGCTGCTCCCCAGGTTGCTGAAGGGGCGTACCGCCGGGCCGGTGTTCCTCACCGACCGCAAGGCCCGGGTGCAGCTCGCGCCCGGCGACCTCGACCCGGCCAGCGGCAAGGCCCGGCTGTCCTACCGGCGGGCCGAGGAGATGTTCGGGCAGGCGACCGGCGGCCTCACCCTGCACCAGCTCCGCCACTCCGCACTGACCCACGCCGCCGAGGCCGGCGCGAACACCTCAACGCTACTGGCCTTCTCCGGCCACACCTCCGTGGCCTCGCTCGCCCGGTACGCCCGGGTCTCACCCGAGGCCCTGCAGGCGTGGCAGCAGGATCGGGACCCAGCCCGGCGCCGCTGAGCTTGGCGACCTCGACCTTCCCCCGGGACGGAAGGCAAGCCCGAGCTGCTGCGGGACTGCCGTGACCGGCTGGGTCTTCTGAGCGGCAAGCCCGATTGCTCACGCTCAGTGCACACCGATGCCGTTCGTCGCCCGGTGCGGTCGGGGCGTTTGGCTGTCCGGGCCGGCAGAGGGTGAGGATGGTGCCCTGCTGGTACCCGTGTTGTCCCAGCGCAGCAGCCGCCGGCGGCGGTCTCCAGCGCGGCAGCCGCCCCGGCGCCGGGGAGTGAGTCCCTAAGGTGCCTTAGACCATGCGGACCTGCGCGGGGTAGAGCAGGCAAGGCGAGGGCCGGTAGCGACGACCTTTTGGTGGATAACGACCGGCAGACCGGGTGCATAGCTCCGGCGCCTTCTCATTCTTCGCCTCACTCGTCACATCTCAAGGCTTGCGCCGAATTCTCGGTGGTCCCCGGCGTGGGATCTGAGGTGGCGCAGGGCGCTGATGTAGGGGGTTTGCCCGATCCGCGAAGGTGGCTAAGGGCTGCAGTCTGCTTTCACGACCGAAGTTAGCGATCGAGAAGGAGAACTGCGATGACCGATCTGATGCGTGAGGGTTCGCCTGCTTGTGTGTCCCCTCATCCCGCGCGCCCGGGTCAGTGGCCCCGAGCTCTCGCCGGGCCGGCGGGTGGGGGACGGTTGAGCAGGTGGGGGCTGGGCGGTCGGGTGCGTGTTGCGGCGGTCGCCGCGGTGCTGGCCGTGACCGCTGGCGCTATGGCGGCGGTGGGGCCGGCGGGGCCGGCGGCGGCCTCCAGTGGCACCTCGTTCCTGCAGGCGTGGGGTCGGGGTGCTGAGGGGCAGTTGGGCAACGGGTCGACGGCCGACCAGCACTCTGCGGCCGATCTGACCTCGTTGACCAAGGTGGCCCAGGTCAGCAGTGGTTATCTCCACACTC
>JAOPYO010000001.1 GCA_025964575.1 Actinomycetes bacterium | reverse complement strand
CGCTGGTCCTCGCCGGTGGCGCCAGCCCGCAGAGCCTTCAGCAGGCGGCGAAGGCCACCGCGGATGCGCTTCCCACGGCCGAGCACCGGACGCTCGACGGCCAGACGCACGACGTGGCCCCGGACGCACTCGCCCCGGTGTTGGTCGAGTTCTTCGGCGCCTGACGACGCGACCAGAAAAGCGAACCGGGCACGGGCTCACCGAGAAAGGCGCGGTAGGTCAATCGGACGGTGGTTCTGACGGTCGCGCGGTGCCGGCACCGAATGCGGCCGTTGGTTTAGACGGTGGTGTCGGTGGCCGCGTAGACGCGGGACGGGCGCTGCCGGTGGTGAGTGAGGGCGAAGGTCGGCTCTTTGGCGTTCAGCCCGATCCCGGTGGGCTGCCAGGAGAACCCGGCAAGCCGCGTCGCACGACACCCAAATTGAGTTGCTCAGGCAGCCCCGCTGCCCGCAGGATCTTCCCATGACCACGATCACTACCTTCCTGCCGCTGACCACCACCGCTCGACCGGTGCGGGTCCAGCAGCAGCCCGGCCGACTGTGGAGGCCGACTCTCGCTCGGTCGTGATCGCCGCCCTGGTCGCGGGGCTCCTCGCCGGATATGGCATCGCCATGCCAGTGGGAGCGGTCGCGACATACCTGGTGGCCCTCACAGCTCGGACGTCTTTGAGGATCGGCGCTTTCGCTGCACTCGGTGTCGCAACCGCTGACGGTCTCTATGCGCTGATCGCCGCGTCCGGAGGCTCCGCACTCACTCCCGCGATCCAGCCGATCATGATTCCCTTGCGCTGGGCCTCTGTGTTGGCGCTCATCGCGCTGGCGGTACGGGGCGCAGCTGCGGCGATCAGCCAGTACCGCAAGCGCCAGAGATCCACCCGGGCTGATGAGACACCGATCAGTCCTGTACGGGCCTACCTGGGGCTACTAGGGATCACGATGATGAACCCCACCACCGTGATCTATTTTGCGGCGCTCGTGCTCGGCAGCCAGACCACAGCGGCTCCGGATTACCTGGAACAGGCCGTGTTCGTCCTCGCCGCCTTCGCTGCGTCCGCCAGCTGGCAACTGCTCCTCGCCGGCGGCGGTGCATTGCTCGGCCGAACCCTGACTGGCAGACGCGCACGACTCATCACCGCCATGGCCTCCAGCACTCTGATCACCGCCCTCGCCATCCACCTGCTCATAGCGGCACTCTGAGGTGCGCTGGCTGCCGCCGCAGATTAACTACTGGCGGCTATCTGGACCCCGAAGAGGCTGGGAGGAAGAGAACGAAGAACCGGAGCTCGATCGGGAAGCCCTTATCGCCGAGATACGGTGGTGCGCCTCTTCCTTCGGGAAGTTCGCCGAGCCGTGGGGATCGTGTGCTGACGCGGGGCGGCACCTACGGCGCGTTGCTGTCGGGTGTCGGTGCCTGGGAGGCTGCAGCGCGGGCGTCGAGCTCGGCGAGGGTGATCAGGTGGCTGGGCGGCTGATCGATGATCAGCGTGGATTCGGTACTCAAGTCGGATCGGACGCGCAGGAGCTCACCCGGCTGGAGCGAGCGCCAGCCGGGGTCTTCGTCCATGCGTTCGCTGGCGATCACGACGGCGGCGTGTTTGATGAGGTCACCGCAGCGGACCCGTACCGTCCCAGCGGCGCTGGCCTGTTCGAGATGCCGCCCGCCGCTCGATCCACCGGGGCGGCGCCCGAGGACGAGCAGGTCATGCGTGTCGGGGTAGCGCAGCGCCCACAGTTCGTCCGGGGTAGTGAGGACCAAGTTGATCGCGTAGAGGGGCAGGTTCGCGGCGATCCAACGTGCGGCGGTGGTGATCCCGATGCCGACATTGCCCCCGGATGCGTCGATGTGCTTGGTGATGAGGGCGAAGAACCGCTCGGAGTCGGTGTTACCTTCGACCAGGGACCGGTAGTCGCCGAGTTCCGCTTCGAGCCGGTCCAGGTCGGCGATGATCCCGTTGTGCGCGAACAACCTGCCGTGCTGAGTGAATGGATGGGTGTTACGGATGTCCAGGCCACCGGTGGAGGCATAGCGGATGTGTGCCAGGAACGTGGTGGAGGTGACCTGCTTGGCCGCACGGGCGAACTCGGCATCCTGGTACGCGGCGACTGGCTGCTTGTCGAGGCGCGGGGTCCGGTCCGGGCCGAACGTGCCGAGGCCGGTGCCGTCGGGCTCGCGGCGGCTTTGCACGCTGAGGCTGTCGGGGGCGTCGAGGAGCCAGAACGTGGCGCGCACTCGGTTCGGCGCGCCCGAAAGACCGAATAACCGGCACATCTCATACCTCCGGTGATTGCCGAGGCGATCATGTGGGGCTGATCATCGTGCCACCTTATGCGACCTGGGATTATTCGTGCAGGAGCCGGTACCTGCGCCGCACCCACGTCGGCCGGTTCCCGGGCCGTGTACGAATCGCCCGGACGCCCAGATGACTCCTCCGGAGCGAATCACCTCAGGTCACGACTGATCAAGGTCGGTGGACCGGTACCTCTAGGAAAGGCGTGAGCAGTCCGGGGAGTGCTTCCTGGGCGAGGAGCACCGCCTCATCGTCCCCGATGTCCTGAATCAACAGCTTCTGCTTGCCGGCGGCAGTGGTCGCGGTCAGCGAGACGAGTCCGGCGCGGCGCTGCCAGAACGACCGGCGCAGGTTCCACCCGATGATCCCGTCACAGGACAGCATGCTGCGCCGCCGGACCAGCGAGCCGCGGCGACTCACCACCATTCCGTCGATCACCGCATGCCCGAGAGCGTGAAAGCGGTCGAAGGCCAGCCATGCCCCGGCGGGCAACAGCGCCAGTGATGCTACCCAGGCGCCGGCCGGTATCCACCCCAGCACCCAGCCGACGCCAAGTACGATGACGACGATCAAGCACACCGTCAGCGCCCGTGCATACCGCCGGGTGCGAGCCCGGCGACCATGCGGAACGAGCGCACCGGCGACCGGTGCGTTGCGGCGGAGGATCTCAGTGGCGACCCGCCATGCCTCCGCCCGCGGTGCGGGCGGCAGCAGCAGGGACCCGCCACGTTCGGCACCGCGGCCCACCCGCAGCCCCGTGGTGATGGCGATGCACCGGGCGCCGCCCACGGCGCGCAGCAGCAAGGGTTCGCTGAGTTCGATCCCGCGCAGCCGCCGCTCTTCGATCGTGGTCTTACGGGTGGTGATGAGCCCGCGTGCCACGTGCAGGGTGCCGGCGTTGTTGCGGGTGAGCCGGAAGTTCAGGAACGCCAGGACGTAGGTGATCGTGGACGCCAGGGTGATGACGACGACCAGTGCGAGGACCACTTCGGCGATCTGCAGGGCCGGTGTCGTACGGCCGAACTGGCCGGTGATGGTGCGCAACGGGCCGAAGCGGCGTGGGTTCACGTGCGTCTCGGACACGATTCGCGACGCGGCCGCGGCGATGACACCGACGGTGAGCACGCCGGTCAGCGTGAACGGGCCGTAGCGTACCCATTCGGGGCGGACGGCGGCGATCAGGGTCTCCTGCGCGGGGGCGGCCGCGGAATCTGCGGGATCGGGGGTGGTTCCACGACGGTGCAGCAGTTCCTCGCGCAACCGTGCCGCGTCGGCTGTGGTGAGTGCGTCGAGCTTGAGATCCTCGGCTTTGCGGTCGGACCGGCCGGTGCCCACGGTGACCTTGGCCAGTCCGAGTGCCCGGTGAAACGGGTTGGCGGTGACATCGACACTGCGGATCCGGTCCATCGGTACGGTCAGTACCTGACGGCGGACCAGCCCCTTACGCACCTGGACCTGCTGGGGGCTGATCCGGTAGGTGGTGGTGAACCACCGTGCCATACCCGCGACCACGACGACGGTCGTGCCGACCAGGCTCCACCACGAGCCGTGCCCGCCGCTCGCCCCGGCGAACAGCAGGCCGAGCAGCACCGGCCAGGCACGCAGCAGTTCCTGAACCGGATGGATCAGCAGCATCCGGCGGCTCAGCCGCCGCCACTCCTCATCGGCCATGTCCGGACCCGCCACAGAAGAGGAGGTCACGTCGCGTCGCCCCGGTCCGCCTGAGCGCCGGCGGTGAGTTCGTCCACGAGGCGCTCGGCCGTCTCGCGGTCTAGTCCGTGGATCTTCAGAGGACCCGCGGCGGAGGCGGTGGTCACGGTCACGTTCGCCAGCCCGAAGAGCTGCTCGAACGGCCCCCGCTCACTGTCGACGGTCTGAATCCGCGAGATCGGCGCGATCCGCTGCTCCTGATCGAACCACCCCGACTGCGTGTACACCGCCTCGGGGGTGGACTCCCAGCGATGGACCCGGAACCGCCATCGCGGCATCACGATCACATGCCCGGCACCGGCCACCGCGGTCACCACGAGCACGACGACGTGCCACGACGCGTGGACATCGTTCACCATCCAGATGACCTGGACGACGGCGAGCATCACCCATCCCGCCAGCGCGCGCACCGCCCAGTACCGAATCGCCATCCGGCTGACCTCGTACCGGGGTGGCCGGAGCCGAGGAGCCTCATCCGTGGTCTGTTGCACGTCGTCGATCCTGACAGAAAAGACAAGCAACCCGTACAGCCGTCTGTCCGGCACTGGGAGGCGTCCCTCAACCATCAGGAATCCGGCGAAGAGGACTGCATAAGCACTGATCACCCACTGGGCAACGGACGGGTCAAGGTACAGATTGCGGGCAAGGCTGGGCAATGCAACGTAGATGATTGAGTAGTCGAGAGCCATGAGGAATTGTGCCATTGAGAGCACGCCAAGAGCCGCTGGGATACGAACTATCGTCGGACCGTCGTGGCCAGCGCGTTATTCACGAAAGTTCCTGTCGTTGATATGCGAAAAAAATGAACCTGTTGCGGCAAACTGCTCATGGAGAGTGCCGGCGAGCTCGGCTCCGACAACCTGACGTCAGTCCCGGGACGGTCCCTTCCGAGGACGGTGTCTCGTGCGTCATGACGAGATCATCAAGGGTTCACATTAGTGTGAAGGTCAAACCCGGATCCCCGAGCTGGAAACGAAACTGATCACATAGATGGGCGCGCCGCCGACGGACCCGGCGAAGTACGACCCGGACGTCAGTGACGCGACGCTGGTCACGATGGTGGTGATCAACCAGACTTTCCCGGGTGCGGTCAGCGCTCCTGCGGAGCATCGATCGGGATGCCCCCGGATTGGGTCAGGGCGTCCATCAGCGATGCCCCAGCCCCGAACCACCACACCGCGGCGAGGGCGACCGTTACGGCTACCCTGACTGCCACGCGCCACGGCTTGAGGGCCGGAGCATTCACCGGCCCGCCCGCGCCGCCGGCTTCCGCCAGTTCAGCGGCGCGGCCGGGTTCGTCTTCGAGATCCTCACCGTCGGAGACACCCCTGCCGGCGACCTGCAGTAGCCCGCCGGCCCGGCCGATGAGCCGTAGTAGGGACAGCCTCCCGAACAGGCCCAGGATGAGGCCCGGACCAGAAGTGGCACCGATCCCGACCAGGCCGGCCGACCAGCACACGCCGACCGAGACCTGGCCAATGGACACCAGGCCCAGCGCCAGCTGGCCCACCACGATCCCGCCCCGGGCCAGCTGCCCGACGGCCACCACGCCCGTGGCCAACTGCCCGACGGCCACCACGCCGGTGGCCAGCTGGCCGACGGCGAGGATCCCGGTGGCGTTGGAGCCGATGGCGATCAGACCGACTGGCTCTGGTCCTACCGCCACGATCTGCACACCAGGAGCGTATGGGGGGCAGGGAGACGGCGGGTGTCGAACGGAAGAAGATCGCCAACCGATGCAGGCGGTCACCGCGCTCATGGCTTCTGCTCGACAGGACCGACCCGGTCACGGACGCAGCGATCAAAAGCTGCCTACGCATTCCGAGATGTGGCGCTGCAACCGCTTGGCCCCAGTCCCTCACCGTACAGGCCAAGATCATGTCGGCCTGCGACGTGAAATTCCTTCATGAGACGGCGGGCAAGAAGCTCGAGGAGATGGGCTGATTGCGGGTAGGGCTGACAACGACCTCGAGGAATCTCTCGATGACAGCGTAACGATCTCAGGGGGAAGCATGGCTCTGCCCACTGCCCGGCTGGGCACTACAGACATGGAGATAACGCGCGTGGGCTTCGGGGCCTGGGCGCTCGGCGGCGGGTCCTGGGTCTACGGCTGGGGCAGCCAGGACGACCAGGACTCGATCGCCGCGATACGCCACGCCCTCGATCAGGGCGTCAACTGGATCGACACCGCCGCGGTGTACGGCCTCGGGCATTCGGAGGAGGTCATTGCCGAGTCTCTCAAGGGTGCCTCCGAGCGTCCCTACATCTTCACCAAGTGCGGCATGATCTGGGATGACGCCTGGAATGTGTCCCAGATCGCCCGGCCAGACACCATCCGCCGCGAGATCGAGGCATCACTGCGGCGCCTGGACGTGGAGCGTATCGATCTCTACCAGGTCCACTGGCCGCCCAAGGACGGAACGCCGGTCGAGGAGTACTGGCAGACGATGGTGGAACTGAAGAACGAGGGCAAGGTCCGGGCCATCGGGCTGTCCAACCACAGCGTCTCGCAACTGGAGAAGGCAGAGAAAGTCGGCCATGTCGACTCGCTGCAGCCGCCGCTCTCGATGATCAATCGGACTCAGGCCGATGAGATCGCCTGGTGCGCCCGCAACGGTACCGGAGTGATCGTCTACTCCCCGATGCACTCCGGCCTGCTGACCGGCAAGTTCTCCCGTGAGCGGGTCGAGTCCCTGCCAGAGGACGACTGGCGGCGGCGTTCCCCCGACTTCACCACCAACCTCGACCGGAACCTCGCCCTCGCCGACGCTCTGCGCCCCATCGCCGACCGGCACGGCGTGACCCAGGCGGCAGTGGCCGTGGCCTGGACGCTTGCCTGGCCGGGCGTGACTGGAGCGATCGTCGGCGCCCGTAACCCCGGCCAGGTCGACGGCTGGCTGCCCGCCGCGTCCCTGCAACTCACCCAGGACGACCTCGACGAGATCGCGGCCGCCATCGAGCGCACCGGCGCCGGTCAGGGCCCGGTACGCCCCTGAGCCTGTGCGTGCGGCGAGTTCCGCACCGGGGGTGCCGCAGGACGAACGGTCATGTGGGCGCTGAACAGCAGCGTTTGGTCCCGTGCGACCGGGCCCGGTGCTGCGTGTGGGACTCAACAATCTGGTCAATATCCCGGCGCACCATCGCGTGTGGTCAGTCGCCGCATCACCTCCGGCAGAGCCGCATGATCCGTGCCCTTGACGCGGTGAGCGGTGAGCGGTGGTCGGATGCGGCGGCAGTGCCGCGGCCGCGCCCGTAGTCGTCATCGCGGTCACCGCGGCGAGGACCAGTGCGCCGCCAAGCGCGCGCACGGCGGGTGCCGGCCGTGGCCTAGGGGGAGATCACCGCGGTGGCGGCGACGATGAGGGCGGCAGGACACGGCCGCGTTGACGCAACGATATCCGGGGGGTCTCGGGTGCTCAGATGCTGGCCTACATCGCCTATCTAACTGGCATATGCCCCATGAATCGAGATTGTTGCCTAGATTATGCGGGAGTAGGGTGAGTATGGCCCAGATCGAGATCACCGCCGGGCCGTACCGGGTGGTGTCGCTGATGAGCCGGGAAGCCGCCGACGAGTTCGGCCTGGACGCGGGGTGGTGGCGGTCGCCGTCATCAAGTCCACCAATGTCGTCGTGGAAATCACCGACCGCAGTCCCGCTGTGAGTCAGTAAGGAGTCCTTGTTGTTCAGGCGTCTTTCTCGGTGGGCCGTCACGGTCTCCGTCGCACTCGTTCTGGCGGCCGGCCTGTCCGGTTGCGGCTCCAGCAAGCCGACCGCCTCTGCCTCCTCGGCCTCTTCCAGTGGTGGGGCCAAGACAGTGACGGTGTTCGCCGCCGCGTCGCTGACCGGCTCCTTCACCGAGCTCGGCAAGACCTTCGAGACCGCTCATCCCGGGGTGAGCGTGAAGTTCAACTTCGGCTCCAGTGCCACGCTGGCTCAGCAGATCGTCCAGGGCGCGCCCGCTGATGTGTTCGCCGCGGCCAGTCCCGCGACGATGAAGACCGTCACCGACGCCTCGCTGGCCAGCGGCCCGGTGACCTTCGTGCGCAACAAGCTCCAGATCGCCGTCCCCGCCGGCAACCCGGCGAAGGTGCAGGGGCTCAAGGACCTGGCCAACCGCAAGGTCAAGGTCGCCTTGTGCGCGGCCCAGGTGCCGTGCGGCGCGGCAGCGGTCAAAGCGCTGAATGCGGCCGGGCTGAAGGTCACCCCGGTCACCTACGAGCAGGACGTCAAGGCCACCTTGACCAAGGTCGAGCTCGGTGAGGTCGACGCCGCTCTGGTGTACCAGACCGACGTGCTGGCCGCCGGGAGCAAGGTGAAGGGCATCGCCTTCCCCGAGGCCGACAAGGCGATCAACGACTACCCGATCGCGGTCTTGTCCAAGGCACCCGCGCCGGAGCCGGCCCAACAGTTCGTGACCTTGGTCCTGTCGGCTCAGGGCAAAGACGTGCTGACCAAGGCCGGATTCGAATCCCCCTGATCCCCCGTGCCTTGCCCGCTATGAGAACGTCGGTGACATCAGCAGGGCGAGGCCGCGCACAGCGCGGCCCCGGCCAGCAGATCTGGGCCGGGGCCAAAGCCACCGAAACCAGATCCTTCATCTGCTCGACGAGCTTCTCCGGATACTCGTCGGCGTGCTCCAACTCCCGAACCAAAACTCGATGGAGTCAGAGAGCCTGCGGGGCACCCTTGCCGGGCCCGTCGCCCCAGTGGGTCACGTAGTAGGTGACCGGGACGTGCCCGGACTGGCCGGTTCCGCCGACCACGTTGGGGTTGGCCCACTTGCCGCCGGTGAGCTTGGCGTAGGTGATCCCGTCGATGTCGAGCATGACGCCGTTCTGGGACGGAGTACCGGGGCCGCGGTCACAGATGAAGAAGTCGGCTCGCTTGCCGTTGTACTCGACGTAACCCCTGGTGCCCATGGGCCAGCTCGGACTGGCGAAGCAGCCTTCCTGCATGGGCAGGCCGGAGGCGGGCGCTCCAGTGTCTCCGTTGCCGGAGCTGCCGGTGTCCCAGTAGTAGGAGCCTAGGGTCTGGTTCTTCAGCAGGACCTGCGGCTGGGCGGCCTTCGCCTGGGTGGTCTTCAGCTTTGCGGCGGCCGGTTCCTGAGCATTCAGGTCGGTCACCGCGGCGGCCTTGGTCACATTGTTGAGGGAGACCTCGGGGTGGTTCGGGGGGAGAGCTGAGATGGCACTCGCGGCTCCGATGCCGACGCTGAGGGTCGTCATACCAGCCAGGATGAGCTTGGTCGTTCGCTGCTTCATGATTTCCTATCTCTGGTGGACATGACGCAACGACTCCGCGCTTGGGTTGGTAAGACAGGAGCGCCCCCGTCAGGGCAGGGGTGGCCGTCGGAGAGCGGGTGTCCAATCCGCGTGCCTGACATCCCGGAGAAAGGCGTGTGTGCAGCCTCGGACAGGACTCGGTGGCCCTGATCTATGAGATCGGCAGCCCGCTGACGTGGTTGTTCTGATCCGGGGCGCTTGGGTGGCCCGGGAGCGCGTCAGCAGGGCGAGCACCCCCGCTTGAGACACAGGGGGCGACGGCTTTGCGATTTCAGCACTTATGTGGGTGCTTTGGTCTCTTCCTGACCGAGTATATGCATGGAAATAGTAAAATGCCAAAATTACGCGGACATAAAGGTAGATCTTTATGTAAGTCGTAAAGTAGATCTTTTATTGCCGTTATCGGGTTGTGATCGGCACGGGTCGGCGCCGGGACATGCGGAACGTGCGTGCCCCCGAGCACCTGATGTGCCAGCGCCACCGGTAGTCGACCGAGATCACCACACAGCCCCGAGCGCGGCCAGCTCACCTGCCAGGCTGTACCGCAGGACGAGCACACCTGGGTCGAGCGCTTCGGGGTCACCGCCGGTTATGGGGTCTGACCGCCTGCGGGGAGGCGGCGGCACGGGTCGGCTCGGCCTGCCCCGGCGGACCGCACAGCGACAAGGAATGGTGATTGACGTGACCGACTACGTCCCTCTCACGGATACGGAGATGGCGGTGATCGATGCGGCGCTGGCCGAGGAGTTGGTCGACGACCTCGGCCTGCTCGATGATCCGGATTTCGCCGAGCGGTACCGCGCCCAGGTTCGAGCCCGTTCGCAGGGTCTTTCTTCAGGGGCAGCGCGTGGAGGATACGTGGTCGGCGCGTGGAGCTCATCGGCGCGTCCGTACCCGCAGGAGTCCTAGGTGGATGCCCTGGAGGCCGGGCTGTCGCTTGAGCCGCTACTCCCTTAGTGAGCGGGCGGGCTCTCGGTCACGGTGCGGACCCGTGCGGTGAAGATGTGGTTGGTGTCGAGCCGGGCCCCGGGGATGCGCCCGTTTCCCCAGCCGACATAGCGGCGGTAGAGCCCGAAGGCGTCCGAGGCCCCCAATGCCGCCTCGTCGGTGTGCGGTGATCCCTCGGGTGCGGGGCCGGTCAAGGGCGCCACATAAAGCGCGTCTGTCGGGCAGTTGACCTCGCACATGAAGCAGGTCTGACAGTCGGACTGGCGGGCGATGACCGGAAGGCCGCCGGGGCCACGGTCGAAGACGTCGGTTGGGCAGACCTTGATGCACACGTCGCAGAGCACGCAGCGCTCGGCGCTGACCACTTCGATCACAGCGATCTCCCTGGCAGTGGGTGGACGGGATCCCAGGACCTCGGGGCCAGCGCCTCCTGCGGTACGTCGGGCACCGTCCAGAGTTCGTCGAGACCACCGATGAGGATCCGATGGGTGAAGCGCTCGTCGGTCTTTCGGCCGGCCAGCCGGTGCAGGCCACGCGACTCGTCTCGGGCCAGCGCCGCCGTGTACATCCAGCGGGCGTGCGCGGTCATCGCCGCCGCCTCACGGGCCCGCAGCCGCTCCCGGCCGGTGCCCGCGACGCCCTCACGAACCTCACGCCAGACCCCGTCGAGCGATCGCAGCGATCGCCGCAGCCCTTCGCGGCTGCGGAAATAGTTTCGGTCGAGGGGAAGGACCTCCTCTTGTACGGCCCGTACGATCTCGGCCGCAGGCGTGCGGCCGGGAAGCAGTCCAGCGCCCCCCGCCGAAGTGGCGCTGGGCCGGCTCCGGCCTCGAGCGAAGTCTGCGGCCCCCCTGCCCGCCCACGTGCCCGAGGAGATCGCCCAGGCGGCGTTGTAGGCACCGCCGCCGCTGATCGAACCTGACACCAGCTCTCTGGTGGCGACATCACCCGCCGCGTAGAGACCGGGTACGGAGGTGGCGCAGGCACCGTCGGTGACGCGCAGGCCGCCGGTCCCCCGCACGGTCCCCTCCAGCACGAGCCGGACCGGATAGCGCTGCCGGAACGGATCGATCCCCGCCTTGTCCAGCGGGAGGAAATAGTTCGGCTGAGCCGAGCGCATCGCCGCGTGCAACTCCTCGGGTGCCCGGTCGAGCCGTGCATAGACGACTTGGCCCTCGGCGAGCAGGGCGGCGATCCGGTCTCGCGCGGCCAGCGGATGTGGGACCTCGATCTCGGTGCCGTCCTCCAGGAAGTACGAGGCGAACTGCATCATGAGGCCCTTGGTGTGGTTGCCGTAGGCGGGCGAGAGCGCATAGGCCGCTGAGAACTCCATGCCGGACAGCTCGGCACCCAGCTCGGCCGCCATCAGATGACCGTCACCGGTGTCCACGTTGAGCCCGAACGCCCCGGACAGGAAGGCGCAGCCACCTGTGGCAAGAACTACGGCCCCCGCCCGGACCGTCCAGGGCGCCGAGCCGTCCTGGCGGGCGATCCCGGCCGCGCCCGCGACCACGCCCCAGGAGTCCTCCAGCAACTCCAGCGCCGGATGGTGGTCGAGGATGGTGATGCCGAGCCGGTGCACCCTCCGGCGCATACGGCGCATGTACTCGGGGCCCTGCAGGCTGCCGCGCCGCTCCGTACCGTCCTCATCGCGTGGGAACGGGTAGCCCCAGGCGGCGAGGTCGTCGACGCGGCGGTAGGTCTCGTCGACCACTCGGGCCATCCACCCGCGGTCGCCCAGCCGGCCGCCCGCGGTGAAGCGGCCGCTGACGGACGCCTCGCGAGCCGCCGGGTCCGGCGGCACGTACCAGAGGTTGTTGCCGCCAGAGGCGGCCGAGCCACTGGTTCCGCAGTAGCCCTTGTCTGCCAGGACCACCCGTGCTCCGGCGGTGACGGCGGCCACCGCCGCCCAGGTCCCGGCGGGGCCACCGCCGAGGACCAGGACGTCGGTGTCGAGTTCGATGCCCTCGGTCATGTCTTGGCCCCAGGGGCGACCCAGGAGTCGATCGTGAAGTCGGCGGCGATCAGCTTCTGCTGGACCAGGAAGGCCTTGGTGCCGTCCAGCAGCCTGAGCCCGGTCTCGGTGAACGGCTGGTCCGGCACCTGGCTCCGCAGCGTGGTGGCCTTGGTGACCGCTGGAGGGTAACCGCCGATCTGGGCGAGGTAGCCGGTGTAGTCGTCCCAGTGCGTCTTGGCCTCCTGACCGCCCTTGTTCTGCGCGCCCTGCCAGGCCTTGACGATGCCGGGGTGCTTGTCGAGGAAGTTCTGGGTGACGACGGTGGCGGAGGTGCCGAGCAGGTTCGGATGGTCCTTGGACGCCACGTCGATGACCGGCAGCCCCTTGCCCCGCTCGATCTCCACGTTGGCCGAGATCAGCCCGCCGGCGTCGAGGTCACCCTTCTCCAGCGCCGCGACGATCGCCGGGGTGTACATGTTGATGATCTCCTTGGGCTTCACCCCCGCCTCGTTGAGCGCGCCGAGCAGATAGCGGTGGATGTACGAGCCGACCTGGACGCCGATCCTCTTGCCCTCGAGTTCCTTGAGGGAGGCCGGGCCGCCCTTCCTGGTGACGATGCCGGCGTCCTGGCCGACGGCCGCCTGGGAGATCAGCCGGGTGGGCAGCTTCTTGCCACGGGCGACCAGTGCGGGAGTGTCCCCGTAGATGCCGAGGTCAAGGGAACCACCGGCGAGGGCCTGGTTGAGATCCGGGCCGTTCGGGAAGGTCGCGACCTCGATCTTGGTGACTCCGAGGCTCTCAAGCTCGGGAAGGAGCTCGTTCTTGCTGTCGAGATAGCCGACCGGGCCGGTCAGCTTGCCGGCCTGGCCCGAGTTGATCACGCCGACGCGCAACGTGATCGAGCCGTCCTTCTTACCGGAACCCGACGATCCGCACGCCGCGAGCGGAAGTAGCAGCAGCGCGGCGAGAATCGGCCGGAGGAACCTGGATGTCACGGTCGTGCCCTTCGATGGTGCTTTTCAGCAGGTTGAACTAGGAAGTGATGGAGTCGTCGGAGGCGGGCCGTGGGCGGGGTACGCCCGGACGGGGCAGCGCCGGGCCGATCGCCCGGAGCGCTCCTGGGGTGCGTCCCCGGCCCCAGCCGATCTGCTCGCGGTAGCTGCCGATGGTGCCCTCGCCGATGAGCCGTTCCTCGTCGAGCAGCTCGGAGTGCGGAGGCAACGGGTGTGACTGTGGCGCGACGAACAGCGCGTCGACCGGGCAGTAGGCCTCGCACATGAAGCAGGTCTGGCAGTCGCTGTGCCTGGCCAGCACCGGGATGCCGTCAGGGCCGCGGTCGAACACGTTGGTCGGGCAGACCTCGATGCACTTGTCGCAGGAGATGCAGCGCTCGCGGGAGACGACCTCGATCATGACGCCACCGCCACGGCGGCCGCCGTCTCGGTGGCGATCCAGACCTCGTCGAGGCCGCCGGCCAGCAGCCGGTGGTGCTGGGCCGGATCCTGCTCGGGGAAGTCCGACCGCTTGTGCATGCCTCGGGTCTCGGCGCGAGCCAGCGCCGCGTTGTACATCCAGCGGGCGTGCGCGGC
The DNA here is from genome assembly GCA_025964575.1 of Actinomycetes bacterium. Taxonomy (GTDB): domain Bacteria; phylum Actinomycetota; class Actinomycetes; order Streptosporangiales; family Streptosporangiaceae; genus Actinomadura_E. The sequence goes on along the minus strand of JAOPYO010000001.1, from coordinate 31,166 downwards.
CATCGCCGCCGCCGATCTGGCCCGTACGACGTCGCCGCCCTCGGCCCGCAGGCCGCGCCGGAGCTCCGCCCAGGTGGCGTCGAGGATGCCGAGCGCGGGGGTGAGCCGGTCCCCGTGCCTCAGCAGGTTCTTGTCGTACGGCAGCACCTCCCGCTGCACCGCGGCGATGACCTCGTCGGCCGTGAGGCCGCCCGATGTTCCGGTGGGCCGCAGCCCTGCCCCGCCCGCGCTCTGGACCGTACGGCTGGTGGCGCGGGAGCCGAGCGAGCGAGCGTGCCTGGCGGCGGCCCGGCCCGCCCAGGTGCCGGACGACATGGCCCAGGCGGAGTTGTGGCTGCCGCCGCCGGTGAAGCCGCCGCAGATCAGCTCCCTGGTGGCCGCGTCACCGGCGGCATAGAGACCGGGCACCGAGGTGGAGCAGCCGTCACCGGTGATCCGGATCCCGCCGGTGCCCCGGACGGTGCCCTCGGCGAGCATCGTGACCGAGAACAGTTCGGCGAAGGGGTCGATGCCCTGCCGGTCGAAGGGAAGGAAGAAGTTGGGCTGGGCCAGCCGCATCGCCAGCTGTTCAGCGGGGGTCGCCTGGTCGAGCCGGGCCAGCACCTTCTCGGTCAGCAGGGTGCGGGCGATGACGGAGCGTCCACGCTGGCTGCCCGCACCCTCCAGAACGCTGCCGTCCGCGTGATAGAAGGTCGCGAAGGAGTAGAACGCCGTCTTGGTGACGGAGGTGAACTCCGGCGCGATCGCATACGCGTTGGAGAATTCCATGCCGGACATCTCCGCGCCCACTTCGGCCGCGAACAGTGCGCCATCGCCCGTGTTGACGTCGCACCCGAGCGCTTTGCTGAGGAACGCGCAACCTCCGGTGGCGAGGACGACCGCGCCCGCGCTGATCTGGTAGGCCTGGTCATGCTGGCGGCGGTAGCCGGTGAGCCCGGCGACGGCGCCCTCACCGTCGACCAGCAGCTCACCGACCGGGCTGTGGTCCAGCACCCGTACGCCCGCGCGCCTGACCCGCAGCCGCATCCGGCGCATGTACTCCGGGCCCTGCAGGCCCCGGCGGATCTGCCTGCCGTCCGGGCCGACCGGGAACGGGTATTTGCTGATCTCGGCCAGCTCGTTCATGTTCTCGTAGGTCTGGTCGAGCACCCGGTCCATCCACCGGCGGTCGGCCAGATGGCCGCCGAGCGCCTCACGGCTGGCCTTGGCGATCTCGCGGGCCTCCGGATCCGGCTTGACGTACCAGACCCCGGTGCCGCACGAGGCGGTGGCACCACTGGTGCCGAGGTAGCCCTTGTCGACGACGATGACGTCGGCGCCCGCCTCGGCGGCCTTGACCGCCGCCCAGGAGGCCGCCGGTCCGCCACCGGCGATGACGACGTCCGCGGTGAGATCGAGTTCGCTCATGGTTTCTCCTTGAGTTCGACATCCACGCCGAGGCCCTGCAACAGGGTGCGGCGGAGGGCGATGAAATCGGGGTGATCGAGGGACCGGGGCCGGGCCAGGTCGACGGTGAGTTCCTGCGCTATCCGGCCGCCGGCGAGCAGCAGTGCCCGGTCGGCGAGCAGCAGCGCCTCCTCCACGTCGTGGGTGACGAGCAGGACGGCGGGCCTGCGCTCGGCCCACAGGTCGGCCACCAGCGCCTGCGCCTTGAGCCGGGTGAGGGCGTCGAGCGCGCCGAACGGCTCATCGAGCAGCAGCAGCTGAGGTGTCCGGACCAGCGCCCGGGCGAGGGCGACCCGTTGGGACTCGCCGCCGGACAGGGTGAGCGGCCAGGCGTCGGCGTGCGAGGCCAGCCCGACCTCGTCCAGCGCGGCTGTGGCACGTTCCCGTAGACCCTGTCCTTTGAGGCCGAGGACGACGTTCTTCCAAACCCTCATCCACGGCAGCAGGCGGTGCTCCTGGTAGACCACGGCCCGCTGCGCGGGCACTTCGAAGTCGCCGATGGCATCGGTGTCCAGGCCGCCGAGAGCCCGCAGCAGGGTGCTCTTGCCGGAGCCGCTGGCGCCCAGCAGCGCGACGAACTCGCCCGGAGCGATGTCGAGGTCGACGGCGTCGAGGACGGTGCGGTCACCGAACCCGCGGGTCAGCCCCCGGACCCGTACGCCCCGATTGAGCGCCGTGGTCATCGCGCCACCAGCCCTCTCCGCCAGGACAGAGCCCGGCGTTCCACCATGCGGACCAGCAGGTCGGTGCCGAGCCCGAGCAGCGCGTAGACCACCAGCACCACGAAGACGGTGTCGGTCCGCATGAACTGCGTGGCCTGGTTGATGAGGTAGCCGATGCCGGAGCTGGTCGCCGACTGCTCGGCGACCACCAGGCTGAGCCAGGCGATGCCGAGGGACTGGCGCAGGCCCACGAGGATCTGCGGCAGCGCGCCGGGAAGGACGACCTTGCGGATCAGCCCGAGCCGGCCCAGGCCGCAGGACCTGGCGGACTCCACGAGCCGCTCGTCCACTCCCCGGATGCCGTGGAAGACGTTGATGTAGAGGGGGAAGATCACGCCGATGGCGATGAGGGAGATCTTCGAGGTCTCACCGATGCCGAACCAGATGATGAACAGCGGCACCAGCGCCAGGTGCGGCAGCATCCGCACGGCCTGTACCGGGGCGTCGATGATGTCCTCGCCGAGGCGGGCCAGTCCTGCGAAGAGCCCGAGGACCAGGCCGATGGAGAGCCCGATCGCCAGCCCCTTGAGCACTCGGATCAGGGAGACTCCGAGGTTGCCGAGGAGTTCGCCCGATTGGAGCAGGCGGATGGCCTCGGTCAGGACCTGAGCCGGAGTCGGTGTGGTCGAGCCGAGCAGTCCCCTGCTCGCCCCGAGCTGCCAGAGGACCAGCACGGCGAACAGGCCGCTGACCTTGCGCAGCCTGCGCAGCGCCCCGGCCGCCCTCGGAGCGAGCTTCGGAGCCGAGGTCTTCACGGACGATGATGACGGGGCCGCCGGTCCGGAGGAACCGGCGAGAGGATCGAGGACGTCGACGGACATGGTGAACACACCTCCGGCGCGAGAGAGCACGCCGAACGGGACCCTTGGGGGTCGGGGCAGGGGGAATCGCGGGTCGAGGAAGGAGACCCGATCAGGTGGAGGGGGATTCGCGGGCGACGGTGCCCGTCAGCTCATCTCGATGGCGCGCCATGGCAGACCCGAGGCGCGGGAGCGTGTCAACAGCTTGCGCTGCACACGCGAAGGAGATCGATGTGGCGTCGTGCCACCAGGTCAACCGTCGCGTTCATGGGGTCAGCATGCATCACGGGCCGCGACGTGTACACCCTGCCTCACCTGGGCCGAAGCCGTGCCGACCGTCCCATTTCGGCCAAATTCCGATAAAACCTACTGATTTAGCAGGGATTATGCCCCGCTGGCTCTTCAGCAGCTCAGCGCGGTCCACGCTCGAGAAGTGACAGAGATCTCACCGTTTCGTCAAGGTACCTGAGCCGCTGTGGCCGCTGGATCGCACGCGGCCTGGTCAAGACTCCCGCCGTGCGGCCCGGATCGGCGACGACTACGATGTGCGGACGTGAGTATGTGATCACGGCACTCTGAGCCCGACTACTCAGGCGGGTCTTCAAGATCTTCTGCAGAGTGTAGGGATGAAGATTTCCATGCGTGGGCGATTCGTTACGGATCTGGCGGTCGCCGCGCTCATCGCGGCCGTGACCGCCGCTGGCTATCTCGGCTGGCTGGGGTGGGACCGGAACAAGGACGTGCAGCGTGACGGTCATGTCAGCGGGCCCTATCAAGCCTGGCAGGTCATCGGACTGGCACTCATGCTGGGCGCCGTTGCTGTCGCCGCCGGCTTGCGCGAACATCCGGTCGCCGCCGTTCTCAGCATCACGATCACGATGACGGTCTGCTTCTCGATCACTGGGGCGACAGAGGCGGACGGCGATGGCCTGTGGCCTGTGGGCGCCGTCCTGGTGGCGATCGGAACCTTCTTCGGGATCGCTTTCGTCGCTGGACTCGCCTATGCCTTCCGTGTCCTGGCGCAACCGGATCGCCTCGTCAGACCGATCGGTACGGATAGACCCTGACGTAGACCGGTCGGCACCGGTGAGTCCCACTGACATCACGGGCGGACTACCCGATCAACGTATGACCGGTTCGCCTCGTCAGACCGACGGGTACGGATAAGCCTTGACGTAGGCCGGTCGCGGAGTCGCGCACCGGGTCTGCGGAGAGGGTTCCCGCTCGCGCTCACCAGGCGCCCTGACGGTTCTGCCGTCAGGGCGCCCATGAATTCTCCTTGTGATCGCAGGCAACCCCGCAGGGGGCTGGTGCGTATGTGTGGTCGGTGTGAGGCCGAGAGGAGCACCGATGAGTGCGATCAGCCGGTGAAAGACGACCACGCATTCGAGGACTTCGTCGTGGCGCGCGGGTCGGCGTTGCTGCGAACGGCCACGCTGCTGTGCGCCGGGTCGCGGCACGATGCCGAGGACGTGGTGCAGACGGCGCTGGAGAGGGCCTACCGGCATTGGGGGCAGGTCGATGGCGATCCAGAACCGTATGTACGCCGCATTCTGGTCAACATCATCATTAGCCGGGCGCGGCGCTGGAAGGTGCTGCGTGAGGTCCACATGTCGCAGCCGCCCGAGCTGGCGGTGTCCTCCGCCGACGACGGGGTCGTGCTTCGTCACGTATTGATCAGAGAACTGCACCGGCTGCCGCCCCGCCAGCGGGCGGTGTTGGTCCTGCGGTACTGGGAGGACCTGTCCGAGATCGAGACCGCTGCCTTGCTGGGCTGTTCGGCCGGGACGGTCAAGTCGCAGGCGTCCAAGGCGCTGGCCCGGCTCCGCAAGGCGGGCTTCGTGACCGTGGGAGTGCACAATGAACACTGAGATCGAGCTGCGTCGGGCGATGAGCGAGTATGTGGCCGGGGTGACCGCTTCCCCGGATCTCCTGGACGAGGTGCGCCGGCGCCACCACCGCCGGGGCGTACGGATCCGCGTACTCGCCAGTGCGGGCATCGCCGCGGTGACGGTGGGAGCCCTGCCCGTGTACGGGCTGGTCATCGCGGGCCCAAGTGGTCCCGTGACGCCCGGGCCGAGTGCGCCCCCCGCGAGCGGCGCTGCCACCTCGTGTGTCGCGAACGTGCCCAGCCAGCTGATCCCGAAGTGGGCACGGGCCGGGTTCACCGCGGCCGAGCCGCGCATACCGTATGTCCTCGGCGCCCGCGGTGACATCGTGGCGCTCCTGTTCGGCAATCCCCTGGCCGCGCCGCCACGCCGAGATCTGAGCAACAAGATCCTCTGGGCGTCGCGGGTGGCTCTCATTCCTGGGGACCCGCTGATCATCGAGGCCAGGTTGGACGGCTCGCGGACCACGGTCAGGCGCACGGTGCCCGGCGGGCCCGGCCCTTCCTACCTCGACCTTCCCCAGGCCGGGTGCTGGCACCTCACCCTGACGTGGTCGCGGCACACCGACACGCTGGACCTCCGATACACCCCGCAGCCGGGATAGTGCATCGCTCCGATGCTCGCCGGACCCTGCGCCCAGGGGTCCGCGCGGGGCGAGGCGTAGGGTCGGAGGTGTAGCACATCGCGGGTCCGCCGGCGGTACGGCTGCGGCGGTCGCGTGGTGCGAGGGTTCCGCCTAGTCGAGTCTGGCGGTGTTACTCATGTCCGAGCGTGTGTTCCGTGATCGCCGGGATGCGGGTCGCATTCTGGCTGATCGTCTCGAGCACTACCGGGGCCGCGGGGATGTCGTCGTCCTGGGGTTGCCCCGAGGGGGCGTGCCGGTGGCGTACGAGGTCGCGACCGCCCTGGGTGCCCCCTTGGACGTCTTCGTGGTGCGCAAGCTCGGGGTTCCCGGGCATGCGGAGCTCGCCATGGGGGCGATCGCCAGTGGCGGGGTGGTGGTGCTCAACGAGGATGTCGTGCGGGGCTTCGGCATCTCGCCGGAGGTGCTCCGGCAGGTGGCCGAGCGTGAGGGCCGTGAACTGCAGCGGCGGGAGCAGACCTACCGGCAGGGCCTGCCCATGCCGGAGATCTCGGGCAAGGTCGTCGTCCTGGTCGACGACGGCCTCGCGACGGGCTCGAGCATGCGAGCCGCCATCCAGGCGTTGCGCCGGCTGCTGCCGGCCCGCATCGTGGTGGCTGTGCCGGCCGCGCCGAATTCCACGTGTGAGGAACTCGCCGCCGAGGTCGACGAGGTGGTGTGCGCCACGACTCCGTCGCCGTTCTTCGCGGTCGGCCAGTCCTATTGGGACTTCACGCAGACCACGGACGAGGAGGTGCGGGACCTGCTGCGCGCAGCGTCGACGTCGGTGCCCGCCGGTGCGGGAGCGGGAGGGCCGGCGGCTGTTGCGGTCGTCCGGCTGGCGGCGGCGCCGGTGGAGGAGGGTGTGCCCCCGGATGAGGCGCTGTTCGGTCTGGTGGGCGACGCGCGTCTGGTCCTGATCGGTGAGGCGTCGCACGGCACGCACGATTTCTACGCGGCGCGGGCCACCATGACGCGACGGCTGATCGAGGAGAAGGGCTTTTGCGGCGTGGCCGTCGAAGCGGACTGGCCGGATGCCTATCGGGTGAACCGCTATGTTCGCGGCCGAAGCGACGATGTGACCGCCGAGGAGGCATTGCGAGGATTTCGGCGTTTCCCAACCTGGATGTGGCGGAACACGGCGGTGCTGGACTTCGTCGGGTGGCTGCGGGAGCACAACGACCGCACCGGTGGTGAGCGGGCGAAGGCGGGGTTCTACGGATTGGACCTGTACAGCCTCCACCGGTCGATCCACGAGGTGATCTCCTACCTGGAGCGGGTCGACCCGGCCGCGGCGGCGCGTGCCCGTGATCGCTATGCCTGTTTCGATCATTTTGATGCCGACGACGGCCAGTCCTACGGATTCTCGGCGGCCTTCGGGGCGGGGGAGTCGTGTGAGCAGGAGGTGGTCGCGCAGCTGGTGGATCTGCAGCGGCATGCGTTTGAGTACGCGCGACGGGACGGGCTGCTCGCCGCGGAGGAGGTGTTCTATGCGGAGCGCAACGCGGTGACGGTGCAGAACGCGGAGAGGTATTACCGGTCGATGTTCGGCGGGCGGGTGTCGTCGTGGAACCTGCGGGACCGGCACATGGTCGACACGTTGGGTGCGCTCGTCGATCATCTGGGCGGGTGGCGGGAGGAACCGGCGAAGATCGTGGTGTGGGCGCACAACTCTCATCTGGGTGATGCGAGGGCCACGGAGGCGGCTGCCCGAGGCGAACTCAACGTCGGGCAGCTGGTACGTGAACGGTACCCCGGGCAGTGCCGTCTGGTGGGATTCACCACCTACACGGGCACGGTGACCGCGGCCGACGACTGGGACGGTCCGGCAGACCGCAAGGTGGTGCGGCCGGCTTTGCGGGAAAGTGTCGAGGAGCTGTTCCACGGAGTGGGGGAGAAGGAGTTCCTCGTCCGGTTGGACGGGGCCGCCGGAGCCGCCGAGGCGTTGCGCTCGGCCCGTCTGGAGCGGGCCATCGGTGTCATCTACCGGCCGCAGACCGAGCGCCAGAGCCATTACTTCCACGCTCGCGTCGCCGACCAGTTCGACGCTGTGATCCACATCGACGAGACACGGGCGGTCGAACCGATCGAGCGAACCGCCCGATGGGAGAAGGGCGAGGCCCCCGAGACCTACCCCTTCGCCGTGTAGGCCTAGGGGCAGTCCTATGGCAGTTCGGAGGGATGGCGCATGAACATCGTTCACCATGACGTGGGGATCCCTGCCGAGGGCGTCCTGCTCGAGGCGGATGTCGTGGTGCCCGAGCAGGCGCAGGGCGTGGTGCTGTTCGCACACGGCAGTGGCAGCAGCCGCCACAGCCCGCGGAACCGCTACGTCGCCGAGGAACTGCAGAACGCGGGCCTGGCCACGGTGCTGGCGGACCTGCTCACACCGGCGGAGGAGCAGCTCGACGCCCAGACGGCTGAGCTCCGGTTCGACATCGGCCTGCTCGCCGCCCGAGTGGCGGCATTGACCGACTGGCTGGTGGAGCAGGAGCCCACCGAGGGTCTCGGCATCGGGCTCTTCGGTGCCAGCACGGGGGCCGCGGCCGCGCTCGTCGCCGCCGCGACGCGGCCTGACGTCGTGCGGGCGGTCGTCTCCCGCGGAGGCCGGCCGGACCTCGCCGGAGAGTTTCTGGGCAGAGTGCATCAGCCCACATTGCTGATCGTCGGAGGTCGCGACACGGTCGTCATCGAGCTCAACCGCGAGGCGCTGGAACAGCTGAGCGGCGAGGCCCGCCTTGAGATCGTGCCGGGCGCGTCGCACCTCTTCGGGGAACCCGGGGCGCTGGAGCAGGTGGCACGCCTGGCCCGGGGCTGGTTCGTCCGTCACCTGAAGCGGGCGCCGCGCCGCGAGGACCACCGCTCTGGTTGACGAGGGGCCGAAAAGATCGGAGATCATTGTGACCGGACCCCGTGGCCGTCGGCGCGTCGTCATCATCGGAGCCGGTTTCGCAGGTTTCCACGCGGCGTGGAGGCTGTCTCGTCTGGCCAGGGGCGCCGTCGAGATCGTCCTGGTGAACCCGACCGACTACTTCCTCTACCTTCCGCTGCTTCCCGAGGTCGCGGCCGGAATCCTCGAGCCCCGCCGGGTGGCAGTGCCGTTGACGGCCGGTTGCCCTGGCGTCCGATACGTACCGGGCACGGTCTCCGACATCGATCTCGCAGCCCGCCAGGTGGCGTTTCTCGACCCTGAGGATGCCCACCGGACGCTGAACTACGACCGTCTGGTGCTCACCGTGGGGAGTGTCAACAAGCTGCTCCCGATCCCGGGGATCGCCGAGCACGCGCACGGGTTCCGCAGCATGGCCGAGGCGCTCTACCTGCGGGACCACCTGCTGCGCCAGATCGAACTCGCGAACGCGACCGACGATGCCGACGAACGGGCGGCGCGCTGCACCTTCGTGGTGGTGGGCGCCGGATACACAGGGACGGAGGTTGCCGCGAACGGTCAGTTGCTCACCAGAGACGCCGCCGACCGGTGTCCCGGCGTGGGTGGCCGGCTGATCCGCTGGTTCCTGGTCGACGTGGCGCCGCGGGTGCTGCCTGGCCTGGACTCCCAGCTGTCCGTGACCGCACACCGGGTCTTGGCGGCACGGGGCATGGAGATCCGGACGGAGACCACGGTGGAGGAGGCGTCACACCAGGGGGTGCGGCTCTCCGGCGGGGAGTTCGTGCCCACCCGTTCACTGATCTGGTGCGTGGGTGTCCGCCCCGACCCCCTCATCGAGGGACTGGGGCTGCCGACGCTCAAGGGCCGGCTGGTCGTCGACGAATATCTGACCGTGCCAGGTCATCCAGAGGTCCATGCCTGCGGTGACGCCGCAGCGGTCCCTGACCTCACCCGGCCCGGCGAGATCACGCCGATGACGGCACAGCACGCCCAACGCCAAGGCAAGTGTGTGGCACACAACGTCGCCGCGTCCTTCGGCCGTGGCCGGCGCCGACCCTACAAACATCGCGATCTGGGCTTCGTCGTGGATCTCGGTGGCGCCCAGGCCGCTGCCAACCCACTGGGGATCCCGCTTTCCGGTGTGCCGGCGAAGGTGGTGACCCGCGGATACCATTTGCTCGCCATTCCCGCCAATCGCGTACGCATCGCCTCTGACTGGCTTCTCGACGCCGTGCTCTCCCGTCAGATGGTGCAGCTCGGGCTGATCCCAGGCGCGGCCGTTCGGCTCGCCGCCACCGCTGACCGGTCCGCAGTTCCCGGATCCGCCGACCGGGCCGCCGGCTGAGTGCTCGTGGCGCGCCCGAACCGGCATTCGTGGTTTCCCGGTCAATCCGGGTGCCTGACCGGAGTGGCCGGCGGCGGTCTGACCGTGCAGGCCGGCATGTTCTTGAGCAGGTCGGCGAGTTGGCCGGCGTTGGTCTGGGCGTAGTCGCGGTAGCAGTTGTTCATGAGTACGTGGGTAGCGGATGTGTGTCCGGCGAGCTCACACAGTTTCGGTGCCCACTCCTTCAGTTCCTCCGATGAATAGCGGTATCCGAAGCGTTCATAGATGTCACGGCTGGTCCACTTGTCGCTGTGCCCATGGAAACGGACCACCTCGAGATCGGCGGTGGCCGCGAGCACCGGCGGGATGGAGCAGGGATGACCCTGCGGCATGTCGACACACACGTAGGGGATGGCGTAGGAACGAAGAAAGTCGAGCGTCTCGTCCTGGTTCTCCTCACTCATCCAGGTCCGGTTGCGGAACTCCACCGATATCCGCAGCGGCTCGCAGCGTCGCTTGCACTCCAGGATGTAAAGCTTGTTGTGCTTGCCGATCGGAAACCATCTCGGGAACTGGAAGAGCACCGCCCCGAGCTTGCCCGCGTCCTCCAGCGGCAGCAGCGCGGACACGAAGCGCTCCCACACCGCATCGACGATCGCGGAGTCGAGATCCCTGACGTACAGGTTCTTCCCGGCCGGGTCCAGGCCCTCCCGCAGGTCCTTCGGAAGCGCCGCCGGCCGCGTCGGGTGACACGTCAGCAGCGAGAACGCCTTGACATCGAAGATGAAGCGCGGCGGGGTCCGCTGCGCCCACAGTCGCGCCGTCTGCTCGGCGGGCGGCGCGTAGTACGTCGAGTCGACCTCGACGAGAGGAAACCGGCTCGCGTAATAGCGCAGACGGTCCTCGGGCGTCGTGACGTCCGGTGGATACCATCCGGACGCCAGCAGCGTCTTATCCGTCCACGACGCCGTGCCGACCAGAACCTCCCCCATGTCTCCACCATAGGCAGGCCCTGAACAAGGTCATTCGCCGCCATGGCCGCGCCCTCGTTTCCTGCGGGGGAGATGCTCCGGGAGCACGTCGGCCCCGGGACGGTGGAGCGTCCCGGGGCCGAGTGGCCTCGCCGGCACCGGGCAGTCCTCAAACCGCGCTCCGGAAACCCAACCGGCGTAATCCCTGGTTGACGGCTCGCTCGCTCCTCCTCTCCGCCGCTCGCGCCTCATGTTCGAGTACATACAGCGGTACGCGAGGAGACCGGCCCGAGGTTCAACGCCTCACAGCACCCGCCTCAAAAAATCGTGCCCGCTGTTCAACGGCGAGCCCGGATGCGGCAGGCGCCCGACCACAAGTGTCAATCGATGAGGGATCGGTGGGGGCGGAGCACGCAGAACTCGTTGCCTTCGGATCAGCGAGGACGACCCAGGACACGTCCGCCGCCTGTCCGACGTCGACGCGTCGTGCGCCGAGTGTGATGAGGCACTCGACCTCCGTGTCCTGGTCGTCGGGATCCAGATCGATGTGCAACCGGTTCTTGATCGTCTTGGGCTCGGGCACGGGGACGAAACGCAGACCGGGATAGTGATGCTCGTCGGAGCCGACGATCACCCCGTCGTCGGATTGGTACAGGATCCGATGGTCGAGAGCCGCCGCCCAGAACTGGGCGAGCACGAGTGGTTCATGTGCGTCGATGACGAGGTGGTAGAACCGGGATGCCATCACGTGACGCTATCCATCGCTACCGGATCAACTCCAGATCGTCACATGGACCGGTGGCCGGAAGCGTGAAGGCGGGATGCCGACTCCCGGTGCGCGCATGAGATGCATGGCTTCGGGGGTGCCGAGGAACCGCCGGAGCGCACCGGCCAGCGGCGGGCGGCGGTCTGCGCTGAGGGTCGTGGCGTGCCAGCGGATCTCCGCGGGAGTGACCGGGGTGGCGATGAGGGACAGTTCACCCCGCTGGATCTGGTGGGCGACCAGATGGGCGAAGGCGAGGGCGACCCCGGTGCCGTCCGCGGCCGCCGCCCAGGCAGCGGTCTGGTTGGGATAGACGCGGATTCGGTCCTCGGGGACTCTGAGCCGCCGGAGCAGCCGGCTCGTCTCGCTGTCCGGCTCGGTGCCCGAGGGGTCGACCAGCCAGGTCGCGCAGGACGAACGGGCGGCGCCGACGGCTACCAGTTGCGCGCGGAAGATGGGCTCGCTCAGCAGGCCGGAGTCTCCGCCGAGATAGGGCCCGAGAGCCAGGTCGCTGAGCCTGCTGGCCACCAGTACCGCCATCTCACTGCTCGCGGCCACGCCCGACGTCGCCTCGATGGCCCGAGGGGCCCGGCGGCTGAAGGCGTCGATCAGCGGGGTGGCGACGAACTCGGCGATGGTGCTGGTCGCCACCACCCGGAGTATTTCAGGGCCTCCCTGGGCAGCCCGCACTTCGGCCTCCGCCTCCGCGCCCAGCGCCACCATCTGGGAGGCGATCGGCAGCAGCCGGGCGCCGCCCTTGGTCAGCACCATTCCGTTTCGGCTCCGGACGATGAGCTGATCTCCAAGGTGGTGCCGCAGGGCGGTGAGGGCCTGCGAGACGGCGGGTTCGGTCACGTCCAGTGCGTGGGCGGCGGCCTTCACCGACCCGAGCCGCGCGACGAGGACGAACGCCCCCAGTTGGGTGAGGGTCACACCTCCAGTCTGAACCCGTGATCCCGTTCTGTTAAGTGTTCGGTTATCGGACCGTTGTGCGGTGGCCGAGCCGGAGCGACAATCCGGAGCGTCGACTACCCGAGGGGACGTCATGCAGGTTCCCGCACACTTCGAGTACGAGAAGGCGACCAGCGTCGAGGACGCCCTCGACTTCCTGGCCAGGCACGGCGAGGAGGCCAGGATCGTCGCCGGTGGCCACAGCCTGATCCCCATGATGAAGCTCCGCCTGGCCCAGCCTGACGCCCTCATCGACATCAACGACGTCGACGAGCTGTCGTACATCCGGGTGGAGGGCGACGTGTTGTGCCTGGGCGCACTCGTCCGTCATGCCGAGCTCCTCGCCTCTCCGGTGGCGGCCGAGCACTTTCCGATCCTCCGCGACGCGGAGCGGGTCATCGCCGACCCCATCGTCCGTAACCGCGGCACGGTCGGTGGTTCCCTGTGCCAGGCCGATCCTTCCGAGGATCTGTCGGCGGCGTTCGCCGCGTTGCGGGCGCTGGTGGTGATCTGCGGTCCCGACGGCAGCCGTACGGTTCCGGTTCGCGAGTTCCACGTCGGGCCGTACGAGACCGTGGTCGAGCCGGGAGAGCTGCTGACCGAGATCAGAGTGCCGATCCGGCCCGGCGGTTCGAGCGCGTACGAAAAGGTCGAGCGGCGGGTCGGCGACTGGCCGCTGGCCGCCGCCGGCGCCGCGGTCTGGCTGGACGGTGACACCATCGCCGACGCCGGAATCGGGCTGACCGCGGTCCGGGCCGAGCACTTCGCCGCCACTGAGGCCGAAGAGTTCCTGCGCGGCAGGCAGATCTCCGAGGAGACCCTGGTGCGGGCCGGGCACATCGCGGCCGAACACTGCGACCCCGTCGCGGACCAACGCGGACCAGCCGACTACAAGCGGCACCTCGCCGGTGAGCTGACCACGCGGGCGCTGCGCAGAGCGACGGAAAGGGCCCGGCCATGAAGATCACCGTGACGGTCAACGGGCAGGAGTACCTCCGGGAGGCCGAGCCGCGACTGCTGCTCGTGCATCTCCTCCGCGACGGCCTCGGTCTGACCGGCACTCACTGGGGTTGCGACACCTCCAACTGCGGCGCATGCGTGGTGTGGCTGGACGGCGTCCCGGTGAAGTCGTGCACGGTGCTGGCGGTCATGGCGGATGGCAAGGACGTCCGCACGGTCGAGGGCCTGGAGCGGGACGGCGAACTCGACGCCGTCCAGAAGGGCTTCGTCGAATGCCATGGGCTGCAGTGCGGCTTCTGCACGCCCGGCATGCTCATGACCTCTCGCTGGTTGCTCGACCATCACCCGGATCCCTCGGAAGGGGAGATCCGGGAGGCCATCTCCGGGCAGATCTGCCGGTGCACCGGCTACGAGAACATCGTGCGGGCCGTCCGCTGGGCGGCCCAGCAGGAGACCTCCGAGCAGGACATCTCCAGGGACGTGACGACATGACGACCGAGGCACACGAACGTCATCACGGATTCGGCCGGATGCAGCGCAAGGAGGACGCGCGCTTCATCCGGGGCCGAGGCACCTACATCGACGACATCCGTCTCCCCGGCATGCTGTACGGCGCGGTGCTGCACAGCCCCCACGCACACGCCCGCCTCATCTCCATCGACACGAGCGCGGCCGAGGCGCACCCCAAGGTCAAAGCCGTGATCACCGGCGCGACCCTGGCCGGCCTCAACCTGGCGTGGATGCCCACCCTGTCCAACGACGTCCAGGCCGTGCTCGCCACCGACAAAGTGCGGTTCCAAGGTCAGGAGGTCGCCTTCGTCATCGCCGAGGACCATTACTCCGCCCGCGACGCGCTCGAGCTCATCGACGTGGACTACGAGGCGCTGCCCCCGGTGATCGACGCCCGCCACGCACTGGACACCGACGCGGCGATCATCCGCGACGACCTCGAAGGGAGGACCGACAACCACATCTTCGACTGGGAGGCGGGTGACCAGGCCAGAACGGACCAGGTGTTCGAGAACGCCGAGGTGGTCGTCGCCCAGGACATGATCTACCCGCGCGTGCACCCCGCGCCGCTGGAGACCTGCGGTGTGGTCGCCGACATGGACAAGGTCACCGGCAAGCTCACCGTCTGGAGCACCACGCAGGCACCGCACGCCCACCGGACTCTGTACGCGCTCGTCGCCGGGCTGCCCGAGCACAAGATCCGAGTGATCTCACCCGACATCGGCGGCGGGTTCGGCAACAAGGTCGGTATCTACCCCGGCTACGTGTGCGCCATCGTCGGCTCCATCGTCACGGGCAGACCGGTCAAGTGGGTCGAGGATCGTTCTGAGAATCTCATGACCACGTCCTTCGCCCGCGACTACCACATGCGTGGCGAGATCGCCGCCACCCGCCAGGGGAAGATCCTCGGGTTGCGCGTCAACGTGCTCGCCGACCACGGGGCCTTCAACGGCACCGCCCAGCCGACCCAGTTCCCGGCCGGGTTCTTTCACGTCTTCACCGGGTCCTACGATCTCGAGGCCGCGCACTGCAAGGTCACGGGTGTTTACACCAACAAGGCTCCGGGCGGGGTCGCCTACGCCTGCTCGTTCCGGGTGACCGAGGCCGCCTATCTCGTCGAGCGCATGGTCGATGTGCTCGCCCGCGAGCTGGACATGGATCCGGCGGAGATCCGCCTCAGGAACCTCCTGCACGCCGATCAGTTCCCCTACGCGTCCGCCACCGGATGGGAGTGCGACTCCGGCGACTACCCGCGGGCCCTCCGGCTGGCGATGGACATCGCGGGCTATGACAAGCTCCGGGCCGAACAGGCCGACCGGCGCGAACACGCGACCGAACCTCTGATGGGAATCGGGATCAGCTTCTTCACCGAGGCGGTCGGTGCCGGCCCCCGCAAGCACATGGACATCCTCGGGCTCGGCATGGCGGACGGTGCCGAGTTGCGCGTGCACCCCACCGGCAAGGCAGTGCTCCGCATCTCGGTGCAGACCCAGGGACAGGGGCACGAGACGACCTTCGCCCAGATCGTCGCCGAGGAACTCGGCATCCCCGCCGACGATGTCGAGGTCGTGCACGGCGACACCGATCAGACGCCCTTCGGGCTCGGCACCTACGGTTCCCGCTCCACCCCGGTGTCGGGCGCGGCGGCCTCCATCGTGTCGCGGAAGGTCCGAGAACGGGCCCGTATCGTGGCCGGGGCCATGCTGGAGGCGGCCCCGGAGGATCTGGACTGGGAACCCGGACGCTGGTTCGTCCGCGGCGATCCTGGTTCCGGCGCGACGCTGCAGCAGATCGCCATGGCCGCGCACGGCAACCTCGAACTCCCCGAGGGCGTGGAGGGCCAGCTCGACGCGACGTGCGTCTACAACCCACCCAATCTCACCTTCCCCTTCGGCGCCTACATCTGCGTCGTCGACGTCGACCCGGGCACGGGAAAGGTCACGGTGCGGCGTTTCATCGCGGTCGACGACTGCGGCGTGCGTATCAATCCCATGATCGTGGAGGGACAGGTGCACGGCGGGCTCGCCGACGGCGTCGGCATGGCCCTCATGCAGGTCATGGCCTTCGATGAGGACGGCAACCACCTCGGTGCCTCCTTCATGGACTACCTGCTCCCGACGTCGATGGAGTGCCCGTCCTGGGAACTGGGTGAGACCGTGACGCCCTCGCCCCACCATCCGCTCGGCGCCAAGGGAGTGGGGGAGTCGGCCACCGTCGGCTCGCCCGCCGCCGTCGTCAACGCCGTCATCGACGCACTGAAACCGTACGGTGTGCGACACGCCGACATGCCTCTCACACCGGCCAACGTCTGGAGGGTCATCCAGGATCGTCCGTTCCGCGTGGATCTCGCGATCCCGTGACCGAGCTGTCCGTCCGCTTGACGCACACAGCCGAGCGCCTGCGTGCCGACCGGACACCGTTCGTCCTCGCCACGGTGGTCCGTGCGGAGCGGCCCACCAGCGCCAAGGCGGGCGATCGGGCGCTGGTCATGCCGGACGGCACGCTCAAGGGGTTCGTCGGCGGGACCTGCGCCGAGTCGACCGTACGGGCACAGGCCCTGCGGCTGCTGGAGTCGGGCGAGTCGACACTGCTGCGGATCACGCCCGATCCGGGCGCCCAGGAGGTCGAGGGCATGGTCAGCGTCACCAACCCGTGCCTGTCCGGCGGGACATTGGAGATCTTCCTGGAGGCCGTGATCCCGCCGGTGCTGGTCCGCGTCTACGGCAACGGACCTGTGGCCCGCGCGCTCGCCGACGTCGGCGCGGCGGTCGGCTTCGACATGAGCGTGATCGAGGACGCCGGCGCTCCGATCGCGGCCGACACCGCCGCCGTCGTGGTCGCCTCGCACGGCCGCTCCGAGGTGGAGGTGCTGACCGCCGCGCTGCGGGCGGGCGTGCCCTACATCGGCCTGATCGCGAGCCGCCGGCGAGGTGCGGCCGTGCTCGAGGGGATCGAAGACGGCCCGCGGGTCCACACGCCCGCCGGGCTCGACATCGGTGCGCGCACGGCACCGGAGATCGCCCTGTCGGTCGCCGCCGAGATCCTGTCCCTGCGTCCCCGCCCGGCGGCACCCACGATCGCAGGGCCCAGTGGTCCCGTGTCCGGACGGGCCATCGACCCGGTGTGCGGCATGGAGGTGGCCGTCACCGAGGCCACGGCCCGGTTGGAGCACGCGGGGCGAACCTGGTATTTCTGCGGCCCCGGCTGTGTCCAGGTGTTCGCGGACGACCCCGGCCGCTCTTCGGCAGAGACCCGGAGGCCGCTCAGGTGACGGTGCTGCGGGCGGTGAACCGCTCGTCGCGCCAGGATCCGGAGCCGAGGAGGTCCGCCAGCGTCGCGGCGGCGTCCCAGACGTCGCAGTAGGTCAGATACAGCGGGGCGAATCCGAAACGCATGATGTCGGGGGTCCGGAAGTCACCGATGACCCCGCGGTCGATGAGGGCCTGGACCACGGCATAGCCGTGTGGATGCCGGAACGACACCTGGCTGCCGCGTCGCCCGGGTTCGCGGGGGGTCACCAGATCGAGCCCCAGGCCGGCGGTCAGCCGGATGAACAGGTCGGTGAGCGCGAGGCTCTTGGCCCGGAGGGCCTGGAGGTCCACGTCGGCCCAGACCTCCAGACTCGCCTGCAACCCGGCGAAACTCAGCAGCGGCGGGGTGCCGACGAGGAATCGCCCCACGCCGGGTGCGGGTGCGTACTCGAGTTCGAAGGTGAAGGGATCCGCATGCCCGAACCAGCCGGTCAGTGGTTGTGAGATGGACGCGTGGTGGCGTGGGGCGGCGTACACGAAGGCGGGGGAACCAGGACCACCGTTGAGGTATTTGTAGGTGCAGCCGACGGCGAAGTCCACGTCGCAGTCGCCGAGCCCGACCGGGAGTGCGCCGGCGGAATGGCAGAGGTCCCAGATCATGAGAGCCCCGTGCCGGTGGACCCGCTCGGTCACGGTGGCCATGTCGTACAGCCGGCCGGTGCGATAGTCGACGTGGGACAGCAGGACCACGGCCACCTGGTCATCAAGGACGTCGTCGAGGGCAGCGTCGAGGGCAGCATCGAGGTCTGAGCTGATCAGACGGCGTTCGCAGCCTTCGAAGAGACCGCTCACCCCCTCGGTGACGTACAGGTCGGTCGGGAACGTGTCGAGGTCGGAGACGATGATCCGGCGTTCCGGGCGCAGGCGCAGCGCGGCCGTCAGCGCCTTGAAGAGGTTGACCGACGTCGAGTCGCAGACCACGACCTCGCCGGGACCGGCGCCGACGAGCGGAGCCAGCCGGTCGCCCAGGCCGCGGGGCAGGTCGTACCATCCGGCGTTGTTCCAGCTGCGGATGAGTCCCTGCCCCCACTCGTCCTCGATCATCTCCCGCACCCGGGAGGACGTACGGCGGGGAAGCGCGCCGAGGGAGTTCCCATCCAGGTAGATCACGCCCTCGGGGAGCACGAACTCCGTACGGAAGGATGCGAGCGGATCGGCGGCGTCGCGGGTTTCGCAGTCAGTGCGGATGGTCACAGCTCGTTCCGTACGGTCCATAGTTCGGGGAAGACGTCCTGCTCGACCGCCTTACGCAGCCACGACAGGCCGCTGGAGCCCGCGGTGCCCGGCTTGGCGCCCATGGCCCGTTTGACGGCGGACTGGTGCCGCTGGCGCCATCGCGTGACGCGTTCTGCCACATCGAGAAGAAGTTCGGCGAGCCGCTCCAGGTCGCGATGGGCCTCATTCGTGTAGACGGTCTGCCACGCCTTCTCGACCTCGGCGTGGGCCTCGTACGGTGCCGTCCAGTCCCGCTCGAGATGCGAGAGGGGAATCCGCAGGCCGTGCCGGTCCAGCACGGCGAGCACGTCGTCGTACAGGCTGGGCCCGTTCAGTGCGGTGGTGAGATCCGTGTGCACCTCGGGAGCGGCCTGGTGGAGCCGTAGCATCGCCGCGGACTTGTTGCCGAGCAGGAACTCCAGGTGCCGGTAGGCGTGTGACTGGAATCCCGACGCCTCGCCCAGATGGCCGCGGAAGGCGTTGAACTGGCTCGGTGTGAGCGTCGCCAGCAGGTCCCACGATCCGATGAGGACGTCCTGGACGCCCAGGCCGCGGCGCAGGGCCTCCATCGCCTCGGGCAGATCGTCGGCGCGGAGGGCCCGCTGAGCCTGGACCCATTCGTGCCGCAGGAGCCCGAACAGCAGCTCCATGACCTGCGTCGCCACGATGAACGACGTCTCCGCGCTCGCGTCGGTACGCGGCTTCTGGAGTGAGTGGAGCGTGGCGATCTCGGCGTACATGGCGTACGGGGTCCCCACCGGGCCGGATGACAGCCTCGGGGTGGCCACTTTCTCTTGCATCATTCTCGTACCTCCTCTCACCTACGGCCATTGTGTTACGTGTCCCGCGGCTCCTTGAAGAGGCATCATGGGGTGATCTGCCATGATGACTTAGCGTTCGAAACGTATTTTCGGGATTCGGCTTTGCGATCGGGAGAAGACATGGATGCGGTGGACAGACGCCTGCTGGAGGAGTTGCAGAACGACGCGCGCCTGTCCTTCAACGAGCTGTCGCGCCGGGTCAACCTCTCCTCGCCTGCCGTGGCCGAGCGCGTGCGACGGCTCGAGGCCGACGGTGTCATCGCCGGCTACCACGCCCATGTCGATCTGGTGAAGGCCGGACGGCCGATCACGGCCCTGGTCCAGGTCCAGTGCTACGGACCGCGCTGCGTCCTGCGCGACCCCGAGGCCGAGACCTGGCCCGAGGTCATGCAGCTCCACCGGGTCACCGGAAACGCGTGCTGCGTGCTGATGGTGGCGGTGCCCGCCATGGCGGCCTTCGAGGCGCTCATCGACCGGCTCGCGGAGTACGGGCCGCCGTCCAGCACCATGGTCCTGTCCAGCCCGGTGCTCTGGCGGCCGGTCGTCACGGCCGAGTTCGCATGAGCTGAGGTGCTCACTCCTCTGGCCGGAGGGGCGGTGGCCGGTCGGTGGAGTCACCGTCGGCGTCGGGTGCCGGCAGCGCGCCCGGAGTGATCCGCCAGTCGGCGGGGGCGATCTCCAGCACGGCCGCGATGAAGGCCGTGGCGGCCGGTTCGGCGTCGAAGAAGAAGATGGTGTAGAGGCGCTTGCTCACGATGTCCGAGGTCGCGCCGTGCGTGCCGGCCAGCTCCGGCAGCACCGCACTGATCAAATGGGCGTCGTGGTCGTTGGCGGGTTCGCCGTGTTTGACGGTGACCGGATGCAGGCCGATGATGTCGGCTGCGACGGCGAGGCGTGTCTGCTCCGGGGTGTACTTCGGTGACCGGTATTCCAGCGTGCGGGGCCCGGGTTTGGGCAGTCCGTGGCGTTCCAGCTCGGCGTAGACCTGGTTCTGGCACCGAACCGAGCGGCGGATCCAGCGGTTGTCCGACCAGGAGTCGGGCTCCAGGTCGGCCAGGGTCATGACCACCGGACCCTTGGCGTACGCTTCGACCTCGGTCTCGGTCAGAAAGCGCCCTTGAGGCGGTTCATGGCCGTTGAGCACGAGACGGAGTTTATGGAATGCCCGGCTCGTCGAAGAGACATCCTGGGTGTAGATCAGGCCGCTGATCTGGGTCCACTCGATCCGGCGGCGTCGCCACGGCCGGACGATGGTGATCACGGTGTCGTCGAAGCGGACCGCCACGAGCCACGTCATCTGGACCACGTGCGCCAGGACGACAACGGCGAGGATGCCGAGGTCCGACCAGGCATTGTCGGCCATCCCCAGGCCGAGCAGCCAGATCCCATAGACAATGGTGAAGACCAGGGTGTCCACAGCCATCGGCAGGGTGTGCTCACCCGACAGCGGATACAGCCGTATGGTCGTCGATCTCGCCACCGATACCCACACTCCCTACGTTCCCGGTCATTCTCCAGGCCTTGATCGGGAGCGGCAAGAAGACCGGACGGTTGGTTGAGCGTCTGCATCAGGATGTGGCGACCGGCGGTCTTACCGACAGGTCGGGTCGGACCATTGGGAGATGCGGCGCAGGCGGTGGTCGCGTTCTGGGGCGGGCAGGGTGGTGTCCAGGGATCGGTTCATCGCGCCGATGGCCTCGTCGAAACGGCTCAGGCGGGCGAGGAGTTCGGCCCGTATGGCATGCCAGCGGTGGTCGCGGTCGGGCAGGGCGTCGAGGGCGGCCAGGCCGGCGGGAGGGCCGGACGCCTCGGCCACGGCGACGGCCCGGCCCAGCGCCGCCGCGCGGTTGGCCGGCTGGACGGACAGCAGCAGGTCGTAGAGCCGGACGATCTCGGCCCAGTCGGTGTCGGCGGCGGTCGGCGCGATGGCGTGCTGGGCGGCCATGGCCGCCTGCAGTTGGTAGGCGTCGGCGATCCCCGCCGTACGCTCCAGTGACTGCGCGAGCAGTGCCAGACCCTCGGCGATCGCGGACGCGTCCCAGAGCCCGCGGTCCTGGTCGGCCAGCAACACCACTTCGCCACCGTTATCCAGCCGGGCTGGGCGGCGGGCCTCGGTGAGCAGCAGCAGCGCCAGCAGGCCGGCGGGCTCCGGCGCGTCAGGCAGCAGGTGCAGGAGCAGCCGGGCCAGCCGGATCGCCTCGGCGCAGATGTCGATGTCCAGGAGCCGCTCGCCGGACAGCCGGGTGTGGCCGCTGGTGTAGAGGGAGTGGACCACCGCGCAGACCGCGGCCAGCCGCGCCGGGAGTTCGGCAGGCGACGGCACTCGGTAGGGGATCGACGCCTGGACGATCTTCTGCCGGGCCCGGGTGAGCCGCTTGGCCATGGCGGCCTCACCCGTCAGGAGCGCCGCCGCCACCTCCTCGGTCGACAGTCCGCACAGGGTACGCAGCGCCAGCGCCACGCGGGCCTCCGGGGCGAGGGCAGAATGGCAGCAGGTGAAGATCAGCCGGAGCTGGTCGTCGTGGACGACGCTCTCGGAGGGCTCAGGGGAATTGAGGTCCATGAGCTCCGTCCCCTCCCGTTCCTTTCCGGCTCGCAACCCTTCCCGGCGGATGATGTCGATGGCCTTGCGCCGGGCGGCGACCGTCAGCCAGGCGCGCGGGTTGTCCGGTACTCCCGAGACCGGCCAGTCTCGCAGCGCGGAGATCGTCGCCTCCTGTACGGCGTCCTCGGCGAGCTGCAGGTCGCCGACCGTACGGATGAGGGTGGCCAGGATGCGGGCACCCTCGATCCGTACGGTCCCGGCCAGCCGGTCCTCAGCCGAACGGGTTCGGGCCTCCCGGGCATCGGCCGGGAGGCTCTCGGTCAGCTGATCCGGTTCCGGCACGGGTCCATCATTCATTGCCCATCAGGAGTTGCCCAGCTGGAGTACCGGCCGTATCTCGACCGCGCCGTCCCATGCGGACGGGATCTTCGCGGCCAGCGCGATCGCCTCGTCGAGGTCGGCGCACTCCAGCAGATAGAAACCGGTCAGGGCCTCTTTGGTCTCGGCGTACGGGCCGTCGCTGACGACGACCTCGCCGCCGCGGGCACCGACCACCCGGACCACGGTCGCGGTAGAGGTCGGGCTCAGCGCCTTGCCCCCGACGATGTGCTCGGCGGCCTCTTTACCGAAGACCTGGTACTCCTGCATCCAGCCGGCCTGCTCGGGCGCGGACCAGTCGAGGTCGGAGGTGTAGAGCAGAGCCGCGTACATCGGCATGGCGGAGGTCCTCTCGGTCGGTGGACCGGGTCCATCACCCGGGTCTCACCCTAAGGACGAATGGGCGCGGGCGCCCAGGACCTGCCTCAGGAAAATTCCGCGAAAGGTGTCCTTCTGGCGGTCTGCCCCTTCGTCCCGGAGGTGTCAGACAGTCGCGCTCACACCAATCGCCCTCACACCAGGAGGCTCCGATGGCGGTAGATTCAGCCCGCGTCCCCGTACCGGACGTGCAAGACCCCCCGGGAATCGTCACGTCCGCACGCGGCAGTGGATGGGTACTGGCCCTCATGTCGTTCGCCGCGTTCATGGCGGCGCTGGACGTGCTCGTCGTCACCACCGCCCTCACCACCATCCAACGGTCCCTCGGCGCCACCGCCGAGCAGCTCGGCTGGACAGTCAACGCCTACAGCCTGGCGCTGGCGGTATCGATCCTGGCAGCCGCGGCGCTGGGCGACCGCTTCGGAAACCGCCGGGTCCTGGTCGGCGGGCTCGGCCTGTTCACCATGTGCTCGGCGGCCTGTGCGCTGGCGCCGTCCATCGGCCTGCTCATCGTGGCCCGTACCGTTCAGGGCATCGGCGCGGCCACGATCATGCCCATCACGCTCACCATCCTCAGCGCGGCCTTCCCGGCCGACAAACGCGGTAAGGCCATCGGGATCTGGGGCGGTCTCACCGGCCTGGCGGTGGCCGGCGGCCCGCTCATCGGCGGAGCCATCGTCGAGGGCCTCGCCTGGCAGTGGATCTTCTGGGTGAACGTGGTGCTCGGCGCGATACTGATCCCGTTGATCCTCCGCAAGGTCACCGAGAGCCGCGGGTCGCGGGTACCGGTGGATCTGCCGGGGATCGCACTGGTCTCGGCCGGTTCATTCGGCCTGGTCTGGGCACTGGTTCGTGGAAACACCTCCGGGTGGACGAGCGCTGAGGTGCTGTCGGCACTGGCCGGCGGAACAGTGGCGCTGGTGGCCTTCGTGGCCTGGGAACTGCGGACCCGCACGCCGATGCTGCCGATGCCGTACTTCCGCCTGCAGGCCTTCTCCGCCGGAAATGGGGCCGGGTTCTTCATGATGGCGAGTCTGTTCGGCGCGGTGTTCCTGATGGCGCAGTTCCTGCAGGTGGTCTCCGGTGCCTCCCCGTTGAAGACCGGGCTGCAGATACTGCCGTGGACCGCCACCCCGATGGTGATCGCCCCACTCGCGGGAATGTTGGCCGACCGGTTCGGCGAGCGCTGGATCCTGACCACCGGACTGATGCTGCAGGGGATCGGTCTCGGCGCGATCGCCCTGGTCGCCGGTCCGACCACGCCGTACCTCGCGCTGATGCCAGGCCTCCTCGTAGCCGGGGTGGGGATCTCCATGGCCATCCCCACCGTGCAGAACGCGGTCATCGGCGCCGTACCGCCGCAGGCGATCGGCAAGGCGTCGGGCACCAGCAACACGCTCCGCCAGCTCGGCGGGGTATTCGGAATCGCCCTCGCCATCGCGGTATTCACCCGTACGGGCGACTTCACCAGCCCGGCGGGCTTCACCGATGGCTTCTCACCCGCGCTCCTGGTGACCGCGGCCCTGTCTCTGCTCGGTGCCGTAGCCGCCGTCCTCGTCCCCGCCCGCCGCACTCACTCCACCCAGTCCCTGGCCACCGCGTGATCCGCCGGAGCCGGTCCTGACGAGCGTCGGGCTTACCGCTGGAGGCGGGTCGGGAGGCCGAATGCGGGGAACAGGTCGGCGTCGAGGAAGTGGTGGAGTCCGGCGATCCGTCCGTCTGAGACCTCGATGACCTGGAGGGCGAAGGGGTCGTGGGTGCCCGGCCCGCTGGGGTGGTAGGCGCCGAAGGCGGCGCAGCCGTTGGCCGAGGTGGCCACCAGCCGGGAGCCGTGGCACCCGATGCCCTGGCCGAGGTACCACCGGCCGATGTCGAGCGGGCCCCGTAGCCAGAGGGCGTAGGGCGGCATGGAGAAGGTGGCGTCCTGGTGGAGGAGCGACACCAGGGAGCTGATGTCGTAACGCTCGAAGGCGTCCACGTAACGGGCGAGGAGGGCCTGCTGTTCGGCGTCGACCCGGGTCGGGCGGGCGGCGTCGAGGCCGTAGGCGGCGATGGTGGCTCTGGCCCGCTGGAGTGCGCTGTTGACCGAGGCGACGCTGGTGTCGAGCAGCTCTGCCACCTCGCCGGCCTTCCAGCGCAGGACCTCCCGCAGGATCAGCACCGCCCGCTGCCGGGGCGGCAGATGCTGCAAGGCGGCGACAAAGGCGAGGCGGATCGACTCCCGGGACGCGGCGAGCTCAGCCGGGTCGCCGTCGGTCGCCAGCACCCGGGCGTCCGCCACGGGCTGGACCCAGGTGTGCTCGGGCAGGCCGGGGCCCAGGGACGAGTCCGCCGACGCCGATGGCCCGAGGTCCATCGGCCGGGCCCGCCGCTGGGCCGCCCGCAGCATGTCGAGGCACACGTTGGTAGCGATGCTGTACAGCCACGACCGCAGGGTGGCGCGGCCTTCGAAGTCGTCGACGCCCCGCCAGGCCCGCACCATCGTCTCCTGCACGGCATCCTCGGCCTCGAAGCCCGAGCCGAGCATCCGGTAGCAGTAGCCCGTCAGCTCCCGGCGGTGAGCCTCGAGGTCCAACTCGGCCGTGCCCGCCCCGGGGCGGGCACGGCCGGTGGTCGGGTTGGGACGGGACGCGGGCACAACAGAGAGTGTAAAGGCGCCGATACGGCGTGTTCGGGATATCCGCGACCCGTCCCTCTGCCTGCCCTTAGCCGCCCGCCATTGCCCCCACGACCACAAATGGCTCGGCCCCTGTCGCGACCGGCTCGGGCAGCGGGGTGTCCGGCGGGTCGTGGGACAGATCCTGCTCGCAGGCGAAGAACCTCACGAAGGCTCGACGCCGCCCGGTGGCCTGGTCGCGGATCGTCCCGCGCAGCATCGGATAGCAGGCCTCGAGCGTGTCGAGGACCAGGCGCGGCGTGGCCTGACCTTCAACGTGGAGCTTCACCTCGCCGTCGACGTGTGCGAGCGTCCGCAGATGTGCCGGGAGCACGACCCGGATCATGGCAGCGTCTGGACTTCGACGGACAGCACGGCCGGAAGATCTCTGACTATGGGCGCCCAGTTGTCCCCGGCGTCGGCCGATACGTACACCTGCCCACCGGTCGTACCGAAGTACACGCCGCACGAATCGAGCGAGTCGACGGCCATCGCATCTCGCAGCACGTTGACGTAGCAGTTGCTTTGCGGCAGCCCTTTTGTGAGCGGCTCCCACTCGTGCCCGCCCGTCCGGCTGCGGTACACGCGCAGCTTTCCGTCGGGCGGGTAATGCTCCGAGTCGCTCTTGATCGGAACAACATAGATGGTGTCCGGCTCGTGCGCGTGAATGTCGATCGGGAACCCGAAGTCGGTCGGCAGGTTACCGCTGACCTCGTGCCACGACTCGCCGGCGTCGTCGCTGCGCATGACGTCCCAGTGTTTCTGCATGAACAGCACGCCTGGACGCGACTGGTGCATCGCGATGTGGTGAACGCAGTGGCCGACCTCGGAGTCCGGGTCGGGGATGCCTTCGGACCGCAGACCGCGGTTCGCGGGCCGCCACGTCTTGCCGGCGTCGTCGGACCGAAACACGCCCGCGGCCGAGATGGCGACGAAGATCCGCCCAGGCTCGCTTGGATCCAGAACGATCGAATGCAGGCACATCCCACCGGCACCCGGTTGCCAGGAGGGTCCTGAGCCGTGTTCGCGCAGCCCGGGGAGTTCCTGCCACGTCTGTCCGCCGTTGATCGAGCGGAACAAGGCGGCGTCTTCAACCCCGGCGTAAACCGTGTCCGGATCGGTCAGTGATGGTTCGAGATGCCAGACGCGTGCGAACTCCCAGGGGTGCGGCGTGCCGTCGTACCACTGGTGAGTGCCAGGGACGCCCGCGTACTCGAACTGGTTACCCACTTGTTCCCACGTCTTGCCACCGTCGTCGGAACGCTGGATCAGCTGCCCGAACCAGCCGGTGGACTGCGACGCGTACAGCCGAGACGGATCAGCGGGAGAGCCGGTGAGGTGGTAGATCTCCCAGCCCCCGAAGTGGGGGCCACTGACGTCCCACCGCTCACGCTTCCCATCCGACGTCAGGACGAACGCGCCCTTGCGTGTACCGACCAGTACCCGTACCCCGCTCATCCGTACTCCCTTCCGAGCTTCGCGCGGGTCCTCGCCGACGCGACGACCGCACTCTCCTCCACCTGGCCAGGCCCGGCCTCGATCTTGCTCATGGACATGCCCTCCCCTCTGCTCCGGTGACCTGCCGCTCGCAGCCACCAACGTTACGACGACCGTCCGACAAAAAACTCATCGCTCACGACGCATGCGACTTCCATTTCAGCCTCTTCACGTCGGTGTCACCAGGTGCTGGCGGGCCCAGGCGTTACAGAGCTGCGCGAGCTTGAAGGATCAGAGAGGTCTTACCGGGACTGGTGTAACGCAGGCTCCCCCAGGGGGACTGGACCGTCCGCGCACCGTGCCGATACACGCCGCCGGCGATGCACGTCAGTTCACAGCGCACCGCACGGCTCCCGGGTGGTGTGAGCCGTGGTACGGGCAAGGAGATCTCGACGCCCATCTCCTTCATGGCCCGCACCGAGGCGACTCTCCTTCATGGCCCGCACCGAGGCGACGATGTCGTTGGTCGCGAGTGCGATGTGCTGCACGCCGGGGCCGCCGTAGAACTCCAGGTACTCGTCGATCTGGCTCTTGCGCCTGCCCGCCGACGGCTCGTTGAGCGGGAACTTCACCCGGTGGTTGCCGTTGGTCACGACCTTCACCCTCCGGTGAAGAGAGGTCGGCTCGACACACCGAGTAGAGCGCTGATTAGGCGATATGACAACATCAGCCGAACAAGCTTGGCAGATTGTAAAGTTAAATTCATCAACGAGGTGATGAGATGGTGGAAAAGCGCATCCGGCTCGATGCCCTGGACATTCTGCTGGTGCGGTCCCTGGGGAAACATCCGCGGACTGGGTTCCTGGAGCTGTCCCGGCTGACCGGCGTCTCCCGCGCGACGGTGCAGGCCCGGATCGAACGGATGGAGAAGGCCGGTGTCATCACCGGCTACGGTCCAGATGTCGATCTCCCCGCGGCGGGCTATCCGGTGCTGGCGTTCGTCACGCTGGAGATCGCGCAGGGCGGCCTCGATGAGGTCGCGGTGGAGCTCGAACGCATCCCCGCGGTCCTGGGGGCACATGCCACGACGGGGATGGGTGACCTCCACTGCCAGGTCGCGGCGACCTCCCATGAGGGGCTCCAGGCAGCTCTGCTCGCCATCAACCGGATCCCCGGTGTGGTGCGGTCCACCAGCGTCATCGCGCTGTCCGAGGTGGTCGCCCCCCGTTACCTGCCACTGCTGGAGTCCGAGGAGCGTCCCGAGCCCAGCCGGGTGCCGGTGTACCGAGGTGGGCAACCGGGTCCGGCCGAGGAGCCCGGCTCCCTTTGACCGGTCCAGCTGATCACAGGGCCAATCTCCCGCACGGCGGAACTGCCTGTGCCGAGGGCCGGCGGCCTCGCGATGCCGCTCAGCGGGCTCGAGCGGCAAGTGCCTCGACGGCGGCCGCCACGGCCGCGGGGTCGGAGACCATCGTCAGATGGCGGGCGGCGGGGATCAAGGTGGGTGACGGGGCGCCGATGCGAGCAGCGGTCTGAGCGGGAGTGTCCTGGCTGAAGACGTCGTCGGACGCGCCGAAGACCACCGCCTTGGGCGCGCCGACCTCCCGCAGCCGGGCCAGCCGGTCAGGGGCGACGCCGGGCACGCCGGTCTCCACCATGTCCCACAGGGCGGACTCGGCCCCGGGCGTCTGGAAGGGCCGGCGCCAGAGGTCGACTCCGGCGCGGTCCAGCCGGGGGCACGACGGCCCGCACTGCTGGGAGAAGACGCTGCGGATGATCCAGTCCGAGCGCAGTGCCAGGCGCAGCAGGCTGATGCGGTAAGG
The DNA here is from genome assembly GCA_025964575.1 of Actinomycetes bacterium. Lineage (GTDB taxonomy): Bacteria > Actinomycetota > Actinomycetes > Streptosporangiales > Streptosporangiaceae > Actinomadura_E. The sequence continues at coordinate 2,754 of JAOPYO010000001.1, read as the reverse complement.
GGGGATCATGAGGTGGCGGGCCGGGGAGCGGGAGCCGGCGCCGGTGGCGAGGGCGTCGCCATCGAGGAACATCAGCCCGCCGATCCGGTCCGGCGCGCGCAGGGTGGCTTCGGCGGCGCTCGCGGCGCCACTGGAGTGGGCCACCAGCACGGGCCGGTCGCGGGTGCCGCCGAGATGCATGGCGTCCAGGAACCCGAGAAGCTGCTGGGCGAAGTGGCCGGTGGTGTAGGGGCCGCGCCGCGCGCTGTAGCCGTAGCCCGTCAGGTCGAGCGCGTACACACGGTGGTCACGGGCGAGCAGCGGAGCCAGGCGCGACCAGGTGTCGGCCGACTCGAACGCACCGTGCACCAGCACGACCGGGCTTCCGGCGTTCCCCCAGGTCCGGTAGCGCGTCATCACGTCACCGGCCCGCACGTAGGACATTCCCTGTGGTGGAGCGGCCCGGCCGGCGGTGAGGGCGTTGTAGCCGAACGAGGCGAGCGTGACCACCAGGAGCATCGCCAGAGCCGCCAGTGCGACACGGCGCGACCAGCGCCGCAGGCGAGACCGGGGCGGTCGCTTCCCCGCCGGTTCTCGGGCGGGGGCCTGCCCGGCGGACGGTGTCGTAGCCGGAGAGGCGGGGTCGGGGGTCACCGGGTGCACATTAGCCGAACGACGGCGGTGGTCTGAGCGCCGGTCATTCGTACGGGTCGGCCGGCGCGGGCACCTCGGTGAGGCTGGTGGCGTGCAGCTCGGGAACGTCGCCCGCCGAGTGCTGGAAGGTGCCGGTGACAGTCACCCACTGGTCCCGAGCGGGCGGGTTCCCGGACGTACCCGTCACCCGTACGACGGCAGCGACGGCGTCGGCGGCGCAGCAGGCGATCTGATAGCGGGCGATGCGGAAGCCGTTCCCGTCGTTCGTGCGGGCCACGAAACCGGTCAGCCGCACCGGCGTGGAGCCGAAGCTCGCGCCGTCGTGGTCGGCCATGCGCTGGTCGAACTCGAGCAGGGACATGGGCACGGTTCCGCCCGCGGGCAGCGGGTCGAAGGTTCTGCCGCTCGAGGTGATGTTGATGGCCGCGCTCCGGTCGACCCCGAAACTGCCCAGCGCGGGCGGGGTGACGAGCAGGAGCGCGAGGACGGGGGCGAGCAGCAGCCAGCCGACGCGATCCCCATGCGCGTGACCGTCCGGATGCCCGTGCGCGTGACCTTCCGCGGCTACGGCCCGCCGGCCCGGCCACAGGGCCCGTACGACTCCGGCGAGACCCAGGGCGACGAGCAGGACGCCGGCGACGAACAGCCACCAGCCCATGCCGACCCGGACGTACCTCGCGTAGGCGCCGCCGACCGACAGCCGGACCATCAGCGCTCCGACCAGCAGCACGGTCGTCGCCCGAGCCTCCTCGGTCATAGCAGCCACCACCCGACGATTGCGGCGGAGGTGACCGCGACGACGAAGGTGGCGAGGGAGAAGCGCCAGGCGAACCGGGGGCCGAACGTGCCCGCCTGCATGGCGAAGAGCTTGACGTCGACCATCGGCCCGACGACCAGGAACGCCAGCCGCGCCGTGAGGGAGAACTGCTTGAGCCCGGCGGCGACGAAGGCGTCCGCCTCCGAGCAGAGGGCGACCAGCACGGCGAGGACTCCCAGCACCAGGACGGACACCAGGCCGGGCGAGGCGAGGGAGTTCACCAGGCTACGCGGCACCAGGGTCTGCAGGGCCGCCGCCGCGGCGGCGCCGATCACCAGGAAGCCGCCGGCCTGCAGGAAGTCGTGCTGGGCCGTGGCGAGGAAGACGGCCGGCTTGGGACCGGGCTCGTTGCCGTGCGTACGGGTCAGGGTGAGCAGGTCGTCGCGGCCGAGCACGATCCACAGCAGCCCCATGCCGACCGATGCGATCACGCTGGCCAGCAGCCGCGCGACCACCATCTCAGGATTGCCGGGAAAGGCCACGGCGGTGGAGACGAGCACGATCGGGTTGATGGCCGGGGCGGACAGCATGAAGGCGAACGCCGCCGCCGGGGTCACGCCGCTGGCGGCGAGCCGGGCCGCGATCGGCACCGAGCCGCACTCGCATCCCGGCAGTACCGCGCCCATCGCAGCGGCTGCGGGCACCGCGAGCGCGGGGCGGCCGGGCAGCCACCGGGCGATCGCTCCCGGAGGCACGAAGGCCGCGATGGTGGCGCTCACGGTGACGCCGAGCACCAGGAAGGGTACGGCCTGGATCGTGATCGCCACGAAGATCGTCGCCCAGTTCGCGGCTGCGGGCTGGTCGAGCAGACCGGTCAAAGCCGGCCGCAGTGCCACCGCGGCGACGATGAGCACCGTGACGAGCATCAGCCCGGCTTCGGGGAGCCGGCGCGGGCCGTCCGGCGGATGAGCCTCGGCGGGTGGCGCGTCCGGGGGTACGGGGATGACCGGTTTGTGCACAACCGGCAATGTAATGGGCCGAGGCGGCGGCTGAGTATGGGCAAGGTTGCAACGCCAGCACGACTTAACCTGACGTCTTCTCCTCCGACACCACTACGTGACAGCGTGCGGCACACAGATCAAGGTGCGATCACGCCGCGGGGAGTGTGGTCCGATGGACTCTCGGAGGAAGCTTGTGACCCCTGCCTTTCTGCGTTCCCGCGCCGCCCGTGCGGGGATGATCGTCGCAGCGCTGGGTGCGGTGGTCGCCGCGCCGTTGGCCGTTACGAAGGCGCCACCCGCCAATGCCGTCACCATCGCGGGTGCCCGTACGTTGTCCGACAAGGTCGCGGTCAGCTGGGCGGG
>JAOPYO010000479.1 GCA_025964575.1 Actinomycetes bacterium | reverse complement strand
GGCGAGGTCGCCGACGCTCGTGGGCCCGTGGCCGAGGCGCCGGACGACGGCGCGCCGGGTCGGGTCGGCGAGGGCGACGAACACCCCGTCGAGCTGCGCCGAATACTGTGCCACGCGGCTAAGTATCGCAGTCCCGCAACAGTTAGCGCAAGAGCTAAGTGTCGAGCCTCACAGGCGATCACAAACCGTCACCGGCCGTTACAGAGAAAGGCTCACTGACGACACCACATTGAGCGTGGTCCCGTTCCTCGACGCGCTCCCGCCGGCTCCGAACCCCGTTGGTCGATCCGATGATCGATGGGTGCATCAACACGGGCATGCATCTGTGGGGGGAATCCTGGAGCGCGGATTGGGTGCCCCGAGCGGCGACGCTGCGTTCCTCGGATCCGTCGGCGTGCGACTGATCGTCACGACCGATCGCTCAGCCGACTTCGACGCCCACGTGCGCCCGTCGCTGGTACGCGGCGACGGTACCGTCCGGCAGTTGACCGAGGGGCTGCTACGAGCGTCGCACCGAGCAGCCGATTTCGCATTGAGTCAAGTCACTGGCAATGACGACATGGTTGTGCCCTGGAATGACCACACCTCCAGGACTCCGGTCGTGGCCGGCAAACGCACCACCCTGGACATCGAGATTCTTCCGATCCACGTGCGGTTGGGTGCTGGCGAGCGGTTCCGACTCGGAGTCAGCCTGGCAAGCGTCGACGCCACGGGATACGGCTCCCATGCCGTCCTCCACGCTCAGTCAAGGGTACTGCTGCCGATGTATCAGCTGACGTAGGGCACCTCGCGGCTCGTGCCCTGATCCCGCAAACCCAGCAGCCGATGCGCGACCGTCTCGAGGTCGATTCCGTTCACGGACGCGATCGTCTGCCGAGCGTCCGAAGGGAAGGCCTCGACGCCGTGGCACGCTCCCGTGATCGCGCCGGACATGGCGGCAATCGTGTCGCAGTCGCCGCCAACGGATGCCGCCAGCCGGCAGGTCAGCCATGGGTCGTTAGGTGTCGCGGCAAGTGCGGCGAATGCAGCGGGTACCGCCTCTTGCGTCATAAGGCTGGTTCCGACGAGAGAGTAGATCCGAGCGGCCGCCGCTTCGGGATGCAGACCCTCGACCAGTCCCATCGCCCACCGAATTCGCTCGGCCACATCGGGCCCCGCGTACCAATGGCCTCGGCTGCTCGCGCGCTCGGCCGCGTCAATGCCGACCCGGCATGCTTCGACGGTGTCCGCGCCCTCGATTCCGGCACTCACGGCAGCGGCGACAGCCGCTGCGCCGGCAAGGGCGATGCCAGTGTTGTGTGTGACAACGCTGACCTCGACAACGAGATCGACGAGGCGGTCGAGGTCGCTCGGCGAGGTCACAATGCCGACGGGCGCGATGCGCATGGCTGCGCCGTCGGTGTGACCGAAGCGCCCGGTCTCCTCGATCGCAGCGCCGCTCAACAGTGCCGAGACCGCCTGCTTGGTAGACGGGCCGAGCAGGTCGAGCGACCCACGTCGGCGCATGTCGTCCTCCCACCGGAGCAGGCTGTGGGCAAGCGCACGCGCGTCCACGCGCCCTCCACCGTCGATCAGGAGCTCAGCGAGAAGCAATGCCTGCTCGGTGTCGTCCGTTATGCGACCGGCAGGCAGGCCGGCAGCCAATGGCTGGTCGTCCGGCGCGGCGTGGAAACCGTCGATGATCTCGCCGTAGCGGTGCACAATCGTTGCGCGCGGCAGCGACTGCGTCGGCATGCCGAGTGCATCACCGATCGCGAGTCCGACCAATGCGCCGGCAGCATGTTCGTCCGCGTGCATCAGTCAGCACTCTCGCTGAATTCCAGCATCAGCTCGAAGTGCTCGGGATCGAGAAGACTTTGGACATGCTCAACGAACTCGTTCTCGGCCGACCAACTCGTCCGCCGAGTATCCAGGAACCACGTGCCCGGCTCGCGGCCGAGCACGCGAGCTTCCGCCGGGGTCACACCCCTGGCTCGCGTCAATTGCTCGCCATGGTCGATGAACAGGCCGGCGCCCGCCAAGACCTCAGTCAAGGAATCCGACCCAAGGCCGGTCCGCGGTAGGTCGCGCAGAGCGCCCACAGCCGGGACGCTGCTCCGTTCGAACGAGACGACCAACTCGTCCAATTCGCGGACACGCTCCACGATCACGAACTCCGGTGTGGCCGTGCCGAGCTGTGCGGCCAGCTTCTCGTTGCGTACGAGGGCGACCGTCAATACGCGCACGTGGGCATTGACGCCTTGAGCTGCCAGAGCTCGCGCCCACCCGTGCCGCGCGTCGAGGGGCCTTCCGTCGAACAGGACGAACGATCCTTTGCCACTGCGAGTCGCGATCAGCCCCGCGTCACTGAGTTCGGCGAGTGCGCTACGGACGGTGCTGCGGCTGACCGCGAATCGGCGGGCAAGCTCGATCTCACCGGGGAGCTGCTCACCTCGCTGGATGCGTCCGGACCGGATCTGGTTGCTGAGTGTTGCAGCGATACGTTCGTGCTTGCGGTCGACGTTGCTGGTCATACGCACATCCGAAATCTGCCCAAGGCGCTCACGGGAACCATCCTGTCTGAACCTGACTAAAAAAGCGAGCCGAGTAGGCCTCCGTGATCCGGTTGTGCTGACCCGCACTGTACGTGCGAGCTGGTGCGTCCTGTGTTTGACCTCTTGCGCGGTTCCACAGTCTGACATACCCTCCCCCAGACTGGTTCAGACAGGTTCTAGCAAGACCATAGCCTGGCCGGCCCCGGATCGAAGCTCCGACCGACCGCCAGAGGAGAAGGTAAATGACGAAACATGTCGTCCGGGCAGGCGCCATCTTGTGCGCGACCGCGACTGCGGTGTTGGTCTCGGGGTGTTCCGTGCCGAGCGGAGGTTCGGGCGGGGGCAAGGCGAAGTCCGTGGTCATGGTCAGCACAGGCGGAGACCTTCAGACCTGCTTGACTTCGCGGATCTGGGACAAGTTCAAGGCGAAGGCCGGGATCACAGTCGTGCCGGGACAGCAGCAATCCGACGGGCAGATCCAGGCGATGGTCACTGCGAGCAATTACCCGGTTGACGTGGTGTTTCCAAGCGCCGCGCTGTCGGCTGGTGAGTCGGCGTCGAAGTACCTACAACCCATCGACTTCACCAAGGTGGACAAGAGCCTTCTGGTGCCGGGCACCTATACCGACTACGCCGTGTCGCAGGATCTCTACTCATGGATCGTCGGATACCGCACCGACAAGTTCGGTGGGCGGACGCCGACCGGGTGGGCGGACTTCTTCGACACCACGAAGTTCCCTGGTAAGCGTGCGCTCCCGGGGGATGTCGACATCTACGGCGTCATCGCCGCGGCCCTGATGGCCGACGGAGTCGCACCGGCCAAGCTCATCCCGCTCGATGTGAATCGAGCGATCCGCAAGCTCAACAGCATCAAGAGCAACATCGTGTGGTACGGCACCGGTAGCCAGGGGTCGGATCTCCTCACGAGTGGTGAGGTGACTATGGGTATGGAGTACAACAACCGCGTCACGGCTGCCGCCGCATCGGGTAGCCCTGTCGCGCCCGTCTGGTCGGGCCAGATTCTCACCGGTGACCTCATTGGCGTCGCAAAGGGCGACCCGCGCGGTGCGGACGCCATGGACTTGATCGCGTACCTGACGAGCGCGAGCGTGAACGGCCAATTCTCGTACTGTGCTCCTCTCGCTCCGACGAACACCAAGGCTGTTCCTGATCCGAAGTCCGCGAACAGTCTGCCAACCGCTCATCTCGGTCAGGGATATCTGGTGGAAACCAGCCCGGAGATGTCGGCGTATCTCGCCGGACACAAGGACGCCATCACGACGGCGTTCAAGAACTGGCGCTCAAGTTGACAGCTATGTTGGAGGCTCGTGGGCACCTGGTGCGGCAGTTGCGACCACGCCGGGTGCCTCAGTTGACTCCGGTATGGCTCATCCTGCCAGCCGTCGCGTACCTAGCGTTGTTCTTCGTGTGGCCGCTCGGCGTGATGGTCGCCAAGAGCTTCACCGATCCGCACGTCGGCCTCGGCAACTACCAGCGCTTCTTCCAAACGCCGGCGATGACGCACTCGCTGTGGGTCACGATCAAGATCACGCTCGTCAGCACGATCGTGTGTGCTGTGCTCGGGTATGTGTACGCATACTGCATGGTGCACGGCCGCCCGGCAGTCCGGCGCGCGCTCCTCGTGTTGGTCGCCCTGCCGGCTGCATTGAACCTGCTGGTCAGAACGTTCGCGTTGCAAGTGATCCTTCAAGATCAAGGACTGGTGAACCGACTGCTGCGCGATATCGGTCTTACCGATCATCCGCTCAGCCTGATCCGCACGCCGTTTGCCATCGGATTCGGAATGGTGAGTCTGTCCCTGCCGTTCATGATCTACCCGATCTACAGTGCCATGCGACGGATCGATCCCGATCTGATGTTCGCCGCCAACAGCCTGGGAGCGGGACCCTCCGCAGCGTTCCGCCGGGTCTTTCTGCCTCTGTCCATGCCCGGGCTCGCCGCGGGCTCTCTGATCGTCTTCGTCACCGGCTTGGGTTACTATGTCGTCCCCCAGGTGCTCGGCAACAACGGCAGCGATCAATTTATCAGTCAGCACGTCGCGCATTACGAGAACGACGGTCAATGGGGTTTCAGCGCAGCGATAGGCGTCATTCTCATGGCCATCGCTATCGGCATCATCGGCCTTGCCGCCCGCGTGGTCCGCGTAGGTGACATCATGCGATCCAGCGTTGGTGGGCAATGACCGCCCCACGGCAGCGTCGGCGCGTAGCACGCGCCGGTGTCATTGTGTCGTTCGTCGTCGGCGCGCTGCTCCTAGTGCCGGTGCTCATCGTCGGGCCGATGAGCTTCACCCGTGGCGATACCGTGACCTTCCCGCCGCAAGGATTCTCGCTCAAGTGGTACCAGGCGATCTTCGAGCAGGCGCAGTGGACGACGCGGCTGCCCGTCAGCTTCGACACGGCGTTGGCCACCACCGTTCTGGCCACGACCCTCGGCACCATGCTCGCGATCGGTCTCAGCCGCGCCACGTTCCGCAGCCGCTCGCTGGTTTGGCTGCTCGTCCTCGGGCCGTTGCTTGTCCCCGTTGTGGTGCTCGCAACTGGCGAGTTCTTCGTGATGGCCGACGGCTGGCGCGCCGGACCGATCCACGTAGGCGGACACATGGTCGGCACCCTCCAGGCCTTGATCCTGGCCCATACTGTCCTGGCGTTGCCGTACCCGACCATCCTCGTCAGTGCGAGCCTGCGTGGCCTCGACCCGGACCTCGAACTGGCCGCCGCCAGCCTCGGGGCCGGCCCGTGGACTCGTTTCCGCCGCATCCTCCTGCCGCTGATCGCCCCCGGCGTCATCGCCGGGGCAGTATTCGCCTTCTTGACGTCATGGGAAGAGGTCGTGATGGCCTCATTCCTCACGTCCGGTCGCCTCAGCACGGTGCCGGTCCAGGTATTCACGGAACTGAATCAGGCCCTCGATCCGACTGCAGCGGCGATCTCATCCCTGCTGCTGGTCGTCAGCCTACTCGGAGCCGCAGCAATCGCCATCGCGAGCAGAAATCGAAGAACGCGCGCAACACGAACATACGACAGTGGAGCAGATGGCACATGACAGGGCTTGAACTGACCAATGTGGTCAAGCGCTTCGGGAAAGGCACGATTCTGCATGACCTCTCCCTGAAGGTCCAAGACGGTGAGTTCGTCTCGCTTCTCGGTCCGTCCGGCTGTGGCAAGACAACGACTCTGCGCCTGATCGCCGGGTTCATCACTCCGGACGCCGGAGCAATCGCACTCGGCGGGAACCGTATCGACCAACTGCCGAGCCACCGTCGCGACGTCGGCGTCGTATTCCAGAATTACGCGCTGTTCCCGCACATGAGCGCTGCTGCGAATGTCGCGTTCGGCCTGCAACAACGACGGCTCGGCAAGAGCGAAATCGCGACGCGGGTCAAGGCAGCGCTGGACATGGTGCAGCTGGGCGAGATGGCTAACCGCCGGCCGAACCAGCTTTCAGGCGGCCAGCAGCAACGGGTCGCACTCGCCCGAGCCCTCGTCATCCAGCCGCGGGTTCTTCTGCTCGACGAAAGTCTCGCCGCACTGGACAAGAAGATGCGCGTCGAGATGCAGGTGGAGCTACGGCGGATCCAACGCGAAGTAGGGATCACGACGATCTTCGTGACCCACGATCAAGAAGAAGCAATGACGATGTCCGACCGCATCGCCGTCATGCGAAACGGGCAAATAGAGCAGTACGACACTCCGGTAGAAGCCTACCTCCACCCAGTGAACGGCTACGTGGCACGGGCACTCGGCGAGGTCAATCTGCTCACCGGCCCGGCTCGGCGCTACGGACCGAACGACCACGCCCTGTCGGTCGACGGGCAAACGATCCGTTTCAACGGAGGCGTCGACCTCATCGAAGGGTCAGAGCACACCATCGGTGTGAGGCCGGAGCAACTGATCGTTACTCGGACGGTGCCCGATGGGCCCGCGGCCCGGGCGGTAGTCGACTACGTGAGTTTCGCTGGGAGCTTGTCGCGCGTTGGCTTGCAACTCGGCTCCAGCCGACTGGTCGCGGAATGTCCAGGAGTGCTCGATGACCTACGGCCAGGAGATGACGCCTGGGTCTCGTGGCGCCCGGAGACCTGGCAGCTCCTGGACGACTGATACCTGAACCTGTGCGTGCCGAAAACCTCGTCCACGTCATGCGACCTGGGAGTATTCGTGGATGATGCCACCGAGGCGGTCACCGCGCCGGACCTTGAATTGGTCGAGGTTCGCGGGCTCAGGGAGTTTGGTCAGCGGGCTGGCTTGGCCTAGCGTCCGATGTGGCCTGGACCGATTGTAATGATCTTCATATTCGGTCAGGACACGCCTTAGACGCGCCTGATTCCACACCAGGGTCCGGTCGAGGATCTCCCGGCGGCAGGAGCCGATCCACCGCTCCATGATCGCGTTCGCGCGAGGAGCCCGTACCGGACTCCTGAGAATTCTGATGCCGGCGCTGTGGAACACCGCGTCGAAAGCGGCCACGAACTTGCTGTCCCGGTCTCGGATGAGGAATTTGATGTTCTCGGCATGGTCGTCGAGGTCCATCAGCAGATTGCGGGCCTGCTGGGTCACCCATGCCGCGGTCGGGTTGCCGGTGACGCCCAGGACATGGACGCGGCGGGTCGCGTGTTCGATGACTGCCAGGCAGTACACCTGGGCGCCGCCTAGCAGATCCACGGTGAAGAAGTCGGTGGCGATGATCGCTTCGGCCTGGGCGCGACCTCCAGGCCCACCGAATTCGACGCCAACCCGTCCTTGGTGGCCTGATCAACGATTACCACCACGCCGCCTGACAAACGGCATCACCACAGCTCACAGCACCGAATCGTATATTCGAGCGGCACAAGCGAGGTCGGGTGTGCTGGCGGCAGCAGCGGCCGGTTGAACGCATCGACGTGCATCCCCACGCAGAGCGTCGCCATGGGTGGAAAAGCCGCGGGAGGCCTGCGTGAGGGCAGAGATCCGGTCCCCAGCGAGCGGCCGTCCCGGACGCGGGGGCGGCCGCTCGCCCGTGTGTCACCGGCGGAATGGGGCCGACATCGCGGTCAGAAGGCTGTGCTGGGCGTCGTCGTCGGACAGCTCCCACATGAACGTACCGAGCAGGCCGCTCGCCTTGGCGTGCTGGGCGCGGATGCCGATCGACTCGGGGTTCTCGAAGCTAATGAACTGGCGCTCGGCGGCGTTGTAGAGCCACGGGGTCTCGGCGACCGTGTGCCAGTGCAGTGTCCACTTGGGATCGTTGAGCAGCCCCTTGATGTCCTTCCACCCGCCGGGCCAGAGCGTGGCGTCGTAGTTCTGGTAGAGGCCGTGGTTCGGGCCCTCGGCGACCACATGGAAGCCGCGGCCGTAGAACGGCACGCCGAGCACCAGCCGGTCGGCCGGCACCCCGTGGTTCTGGTAGTACTGCACGGCGTTGGTCACGTTGTTCCAGCGGCGCATCGGCTGGCCGAGCGGATCGTCCGCGACCTCGCGCATGGGCGCGTTGAACGTCGACACCGCGGAGAACCCGGTGCCCATGTCGTAGGTCATCAGGTTGATGAAGTCGAGGACGCGGCCGAGCGCACGCAGGTCGAAGCTCACCGCCGGGTCGTAGGGGCCGTCGGTCTGCAGCCGGCCGGCGGGCAGCGCGGCGGTCAGCAGGTAGTGCGTGTCACGTTGCCGGCCGAGCCGGTCGAGCTGGCGGCGGAACTCCTGCGACAGCAGTGTCATGTTCCGCCGGTCCTCCGGCCGGTCGGTGATCTCGGTCGGGCCGCCGTAGACCGGGAACTCCCAGTCCAGGTCGACGCCGTCGAAGCTGCCGCGGTATTGGTCGAAGAACAGGGCAAGGCACGAGCTCGCGAACTGGCGGCGACTAGCGGGGGTCAACGCGGCGTCGGAGAAACCGGCGGCACCCCAGCCGCCGATGGAGATCTCCGTGCGCAGGTGCGGGTGCGCCCGCTTGAGCGCGGCGAGCGCGGCGAAGTCGGCCGCGGCGTTCCCCCCCACCACGCACCGGCCGTCCTTGATCGTGGAGAACGCGTAGAACAGGTGGGTAATTCGGTCGGCGGGGATCTGCGCGACCGGATAGGTCGCGCTGTTCCAACCCGCGTAGTACGCGGCGATGACCGGCTGCGACACCGGTGGTGGGCCGGCCGGTCCCAATGGCTCGGCGGCGGCCTGACCGGCGCCGAGTATGGTGACGCCGAGTAGCAACGCGGCCGCCGACAATGCGCGGATGCGGCGAAGACGGAACATGGGGGGCCTCCGTTAGCAGGTAAGTTTGATGATCATAACCAGGTCCGATGGGCCGGCAACAGGCTTCGCCCGCTCATACCGTGCAACCGCATGCGTGCGCGGCGACCACCTGAAGCCGAACTCGTAGGGGCGGACATGTGATCACCATGGTGTGATCGTCAGGCCGGTCTCGGTGAGACACCCGTCGAGCAGATACGGCCGTACTGGATCTTCTTCAGCTTGCGTTTGACGATCCGGATCAGGTGGTCCAGATCGGCAGTGGCGAAGTCCGTCAGCGCACGCTTGAGCAGCGACCACACCCCTTCGGTCGGATTCAGATCGGGGGCGTAGGTCGGTAGTTGGAACACCCGCAGCCATCCGGCGTTGTGCGCGGCGAAGTCGGCCAGCTCATCGACCAGATGGACGCTGAGGTTGTCCCATATCCACATGATGGGGGCCCCAGCTGCCGGTGCGTCCAGATGATCAGGTCGCGGTAGTCAGTCCAGGAAAAGCTCTTCGGTTCATCCATGCGACCCCGGTAGATGTGCAGCCGGTAGACCAGACGGGAGCGCTCGCCGGGCCGAAAGCAGCTCACCCCGGCCACCGACACCCGGCCGGTGCCGCCTTTGCGCACCCACACCCGCGGGGGCTGCCCGCGCGGGGCCCAGGTGCGTCCCTTCGGCGGCCTCAGCCCCTGGCCCGCCTCGTCTTCGGAGCAGATGTAGGCGCCCAGGTCCGCCGCGGTCTTTCCACGCGCGGCCACACCTCCCTCTTTCACACCTCGATCTGTTCGTCCTCACGCTCGATCGCCCGGCGACAGGGCACCTGTACCGACCAGCCGTGCCGACACATCAGCTTCGACACCCCCTCAGGGTGTAGCCGATGTGGAACATCTGGCCGATCAGCGTCTTGATCCGCACCAGCGTCCAGCCCTGACCCTCATCCCAGCCCGTTCCAGCGGCCCGCGTCCTAGCTCGACCTCCAGCCGCTGCCACTGCGCCGGGCTCAGCCGCTCCACCGAGGCCGACCCCTTCGACCGCAGCGCCTCGGGCCCGCCCTCACACCAGGCCTTACGCCCCTTTTCCACCCGACGGACACCGACCCGCAGCTCAGCAGCGATATGAGCGTTCTTCTCACCCTGAGCGAACCGCTCGGCGGCATCCATCCTCGCCCGCTCACGGGCGGCCCGCTGCCTGTCGGTGAGCCCCGCCATCTGGATACCTCATGCTTTCGGCATACCCCAGAGGTCAAGAAGATCAAGAAAGGCCAGCCGCCCCTACGAGTTCAACCCCAGTGAGGGTAAGCCGGTCGCTGGATCGCCCCGCCAGCCACTGCTGTTCAGCCGGGTAGTGGTCGAGACGCGGATGCTCACCGTCGAGCAAGGTCGCCCCGTCCAGTGGCAGGACTGCCTGGCACGGAGGTAGAACACGGTAGGGCAGCATGCTTTCACCAAGGAGTACTGGCCGTACAAATTCTGACTCGACAACGCCTTCATCCAGCGGCCCCGTCCCCGACGAGTGGCCGCCGCCCAGGGCGGCGTCAGCGACGGAGACTTTCTTCTTAGGGCTCTGCCCGGCGACCACTTCTATGGTCCCTCAACTGGCCCCGGTCGTCGCCGAGGTCCTGTACGGGGCTCAACGTCCCGGTCGCCTGACCGGACACGCCCGTTCGTCACTTTCGTGGGTCTTTGATCCAGACCCTTCATCGAAGACGCCGGTGTACTTGGCGTCGCGGTGTAGATCTTCTGGCCGGTTATGCGAGGAGTTCGCGGACACGAGGGACGGTGCGCGTGCCGTAGAGCTCGATGTTGGTCATGAGCGCCTCGTGTGAGAGGCCTCCCATGCCGTATTTCAGGTCGAAGCGGGTCGCGTCGAGGTTGGTGAGATTTGCCGCGATCTTCGTGGCCACGGTTTCCGGCGACCCGACGTAGAGCGCTCCGTGTGGACCGATCTCGTACCGGAAGGACTCTTTGGTCGGCGGGGCGAATCCGCGGGTCTTGCTGGCGCGGCGGAGGGTCTCCATATAGTGCGGCCAGAACTCCTCCTGTGCCTTCTCGTCAGTGGTGGCGATGTGACCGGGCGCGTGCACCCCGACCGGCTGGGGCTTGTGGCCGAACTGGTCAAGGGCCTGCTGGAAGAGCTGGGAGAACGGCGCGAAGCGCGTCGGCGGCCCGCCGATGATCGCGAGCATCAGCGAGAACCCGTGCTGCGCGGCGCGGACGACCGACTGGGGACTGCCCCCGACGCCGATCCACACTGGAAAGGGGCCGGACTCGGTGTGCGGCACAACATCCTGGTTGCGCAGCGGTGCGCGGGTCTTGCCCTGCCAGGTAACCGGTCCGCCCTTGAGTAGCTCGGCGAACAGGTTCGTCTTCTCCTCGAAGAGCTCCTCGTAGTCGGCGAGGTCGTAACCGAACAGCGGAAACGAGTCGATGCTGGAGCCCCGTCCGAGGATGACCTCGGCTCGCCCCCCGGAGACGGCATTGAGCGTGGAGTAGCGCTGGAACACCCGGACGGGATCGTCGGAGCTCAGTACCGTGACCGCCGACCCCAGGCGGATGCGGCTCGTGCGAGCGGCGATCGCGCCGAGTACCACGTCGGCGGCCGGCATCGGGAAGTCGTCGGTGTGGTGTTCACCGATCCCGAAGAAGTCCACGCCGACCTGGTCGGCGAGGACGCCTTCCTCGACCACATTGCGGATCGTCTGCGCGTGGGACAGTGGGCGGCCGTCGTGGTCGTCGGTGACATCACCGAAGGTGTCGAGGCCCAGGACGAGGGGGAACTGCGCCTCGCGCCCGGAGCCTCCCGCGGCGTCCGACGGTGCGGTTGTCATATCGAGCCTTCTCTCTGATCTCTGACGTGTGCTTGGCGGGCTTGAGCGGGCCGTTCCTATGCGGCCTCGGCGCGCACTGCGCGCTCGAATTCGCTTGGGCTCAGCGATACGCCGAAGACCGGGCCGCCGGGTTGGAGGAGGCGGCCGGCGCTGAGGCTGTCCAGCCGGACGGCGTCGTAACCGATGCGCTCGACGACGTCCGCCACGACGTCCACCGCGCCCGGGTCGTCGCCCGCGACACCGAGCGCGCGGCGTTGCGGCGAGCCGGCGGGTCGGCGTTCGTCGTCGAGTTCGTGGTAGCCGATGTGGTTGAACGTCTTGACGATCGTCGACCGGGGCAGCCGGTGCGCGACGATCTCGCTACTGCCGTACCGGCGGTCTTCGAACATTTCCCGAACGCCGTCGATGGGCGGCCAGTAGTTCATCGTGTCGATGACAAGCTTGCCGGCCACCAGGGCAGGGTCGAACGTCGCGAACTTGTGGAGCGGGATCGCCAGCACCACGATGTCGGCATCCTCGACGGCCTCGGCGGCCCATCGCGGCTCGGCTCCCGGTGCCAGAAACTGGGCGATGAGCGCGATCTTCTCCGGGTCGCCCGAGGCTGCGATCGACACCGGGAAGCCGGCGTCGAGGGCCACCCGGGCGATCACGGGACCGACGTGCCCCGCACCCAGCACCGCGATCCTCGGTGTCCCGGTCATGACGAACCCTCTCCGGTACGCGCGACGGCCGAGCCTGCGCGCAGGTGGCTCTGCAGCGCCTGGAGGATGTCGGCGAGCGCCGCGAACTGCTCCGGCGTCAGGGCGTCCGCGAAGTGCTTCTTGACGGCCTTCATGTGGGGCGCGGTCGCACGCCGGAACATGTCCCCTCCGACCTGCGTGAACGAGATCTCGGCACCACGGCTGTCGGTGGCGCAGTCGTCGCGGCGGATCAGACCACGTTGCTCCATCCGCCGGAGGTGATGGGACAGCCGACTTCGCTCCCAGTCGATGCTCGCCGCGAGCTCCGACGATCGCAGCCGCCTGCCGTCCGCCTCATGCAACGCCAGCAGCACCTGATAGTCCGCCGGTGACAGACCCGACTCCTGCTGCAGCTGCGCACCCAGGATTCTCCGGAGCTCGGCGGTAGTGTCCACCAGCGACCGCCATACCGCGAGCTCCCTCGTCGTCATCCGCCGCCGCGCCACCGCATCGCCAGTCCTCACGATCGCCCACCTCATCTCATTGACGTGTCAATCATAGACCATATGATTGACACGTCAATGTTGATGCGTCAATCACATGCGTGGGAGATGGTGATGGAGATGGCAGGCGCACGCGAGGTCGTGATCGGCGTCGACAGCTTCGGGGAGATGACCGTCGGCGATGACGGCAACCTCCTCAGCGAGCCGCAGAACATCCGTGGACTCGTCGCGGAGGGGGTGCTCGCGGAGGATTCGGGCCTCGACTTCTTCGGTCTGGGAGAGCACCACATCAAGGAGATCCCACTCTCCGCACCTGACATGGTCTTGGCCGCCATCGCCGCCCGGACCTCACGCATCCACCTGGGATCCGCGGTGACCGTGCTGAGCTCGGACGACCCGGTGCGCGTCTTCCAGCGGTACGCCACCCTGGATGCGCTCTCCTCCGGACGCGCCGAAGTGATCCTCGGGCGCGGATCCAGCACAGAGTCCTTCCCGCTGTTCGGTTTCGACCTCGCCGACTACGACCGTCTGTTCGAGGAGAAACTCCAACTCTTCGCCCAACTGCGCACCGAGCAACCCGTCAGCTGGTCAGGAACGACGCGCCCCGCCCTGCCAGGACTGCAGGTCTACCCGCACACCGCCAGCGGAGCGCTGCCGACCTGGGTCGGCGTCGGAGGCAACCCGGCATCAGTCGTGCGCGCCGCACGTCATGGATTCTCACTCATGCTCGCGATCATCGGCGGCAATCCCGCGCGCTTCGCCCGGCTCTCCGAGCTCTTCCAAGAAGCCACAGCACAATCGGGCTTCGCTCCCCTGCCAATCGGGGTGCACTCGCCCGGACACGTCGCAGCCACCGACGAACAGGCCAAAGAGGAGTACTGGCCCACGTACGAGACCTTCCTCCTCAATGTTCGCAAGCAACGAGGCTTTCCAAAGATCACCCCCGAGTACTTCGAGCACGAGGTCGAGTACGGCTCGCTGTACGTCGGATCACCCGAGACGGTCGCCCGGCGCATCGTCAAGACCATGACCGCCCTAGGCGCCGACCGGTTCGATCTGAAGTACGGCATGGGCCCGATGCCCCACGCGACCCTCATGGCGAACCTCAGGCTCTTCGGCACCGAGGTCGCGCCCCGCGTGCGCGAACAGCTGGGGAAACGATGAAGCAGCGAGGCCAGCGCTTCACGGGGTTTCGTGCGCCTTCACGCGAAGATGACGCTGATTGTCCGAAATATCCACGTCATGATCCACAAACCTGGTGGAAACGACCCGTCTTTACCGTCAGGCCGTACGTTCTGGGGCATCGCCGATCTGTCGGTGGTGCCCCAGTTCCGGGCGAGAGCCCTCGCGGCAGAGACGAGGTACGGACGTGGGGCAAGAACACGGCGAGGTGGCGGAGGCCGGAGAGCGCGTGGCCGGTGCGCGACCGGGCACTCTGAGCCGCCGAT
>JAOPYO010000403.1 GCA_025964575.1 Actinomycetes bacterium | reverse complement strand
CAGTCCTCGTGCAGTTTGAACCCTGACGCGCCACCGCGCAGCGCCTCCCACATGGCGGGCTCGGAGCTGGGCATCCGGGTGCGTTACCTGCACAGCGAGGTCGACACGCTGCGCCGGATCGAGCTGCTCCGCGAACTGCGGTCGGGCGACTTCGACGTGCTCGTCGGCATCAACCTGCTCCGTGAGGGCCTCGACCTGCCGGAGGTGTCCCTGGTCGCGATCCTGGACGCCGACAAGGAGGGTTTCCTGCGGTCGGACACCTCACTGATCCAGACGATCGGCCGTGCCGCGCGGAACGTCTCCGGCCAGGTGCACATGTACGCAGACAAGATCACCCCCTCGATGGAGCGGGCGATCGACGAGACCACCCGGCGCCGTGCCAAGCAGGAGGCCTACAACACTGAGAACGGCATCGAGCCGACGGCCCTCCGCAAGAAGATTGCCGACATCCTCGACTCGATGATCCGCGAGGACGCCGACACCGAAGAGCTCATCGGCGGCTCCGGCCGCCAGCAGAGCCGCGGCAAGGCGCCCGTCCCCGGTCTCGCCTCACGCAACAGGGAGGCGGGCAGGCACGCGTTCGACCTGGTGGGGGAGCGTCCGCGCGCCGAGATGGAAGGGCTGGTCGAGTCGCTCACCGAGCAGATGCACTCCGCCGCGGCCGATCTGCAGTTCGAGCTCGCCGCCCGGCTCCGCGACGAGCTCAAGGAACTCAAGCGCGAACTCCGCGACATGAAGGAGGCCGGCGTCTCCTGAGCACAATGGCGCGTTTGGTGATGAGCTCCACCGAGCGGGGTCGACAACGCCGACCCCGATCCATCTGCGGGTGCCGTTGGAATACTCCCGCGGCGGTACGCACTGCGGGCAATGCGGGCGAGTCCCCGTTCAGCTGAGGACGGCGATGCCGTCGGTGGTGACGGTCGGTCGGCCGGTGGTTCCGACGACGACGATCTTCAGAGTGTGCTTACCGGAGGTGGACCAGGTCTTGGTCCAGATGGCCTGCCGGTAGGAGGTGGAACCGGACTTGAGGTCCTTAATGCCGATCTTGACGCCGTCGACGTAGACGTACGCCTGGCCGGAGGTGCTGGCGCGGGAGACGATCCAGGCCACGGACCTGCCGGTGAACGTCCAGCTGATCGAGGCGCCCTTCGCGGAGGAGCTGTAGGAGTGGCCGCCCAGGTAGCTGCTGCTGGAACGCAGGGTCCACTTTCCCGTGCGGGAAGCGGAGGTCTCCTGGATCAGGGACGGGGTGCCGGTCGTGGAGGCGGTGCCGGCGTTGCCCGCGACGTCGGTGGCCTTGAGCGTGAACACGTCATGGACGCCGATCTTTGCCCAGGTGGCCCAGCTTGTGGTGGTCGGGGAGAACGTCGCCGCGCTGGGGCTGCTGGCGGCGACCGACGTGAGGGCGGCATTGTCGGCGGCCTTCCAGGTCAGGGTCACCGGGGCGGAGGTGGAGCTCACCGGCCCCGTGCGCAGACCCAGGGCCGGCTTGGTGGAGAAGGTGGGGGCGGTGCTGTCGCCGACCAGGGTGACGCCGGCCGACAGGCTGGTGGTGCCGCGAACATGGGTGGCGCGGACCTGGACGGTGTGCTGGCCCGCGCCGACGCTGATCGATGCCGAGGTGGCGGTTCCGCCGGCGTGCGCGGCCACCTGGCCGTCGACCAGGACGTCGAAGCCGGAGATCACCGTGGCGGGGGTGGTGGTGGTCCAGCTCACGGTGGCCGCACCCTTGGTGTAGTACCCGGTGCCCGACTTGGCGGCGCCTCCCGACACACCGTTGATCGCCACTCCGGCGACCGGCCCGGCCGCGTAGGTCCGGATGGTGCCGAGCTGGCCGTAGAGCTGGTTACCGGGGCAGTCGGTCGCATAGCCGTCGCGGTGCCCGGAGATCACGTTCCGGATGTAGGTCTGGTTGAGCTTGAACCCGTAACTGTCGGCGGCCCGCTCCGTCAGGGTGGCTTGGCCGGTGGCCGGGTCGACATGGGTCATCCCGAACTTCCACGCCGCGATGCGGGCGATGGATCCCATCATGGCCTTACTGGGCGCCGCACCTGTATACGTGCTGGCCTTGTAATCCCCGCCGGACAAGTCGGTGTAGGTGCCGATCGCGGCGACGCCCATCGTGTCGGTGTTGAAACCGTACGTCTGGGCGCCGATCACCGGCAGGCCCATACCGCCGAAACGGCCCTCAAAGATGGTGCCGCACTTGTCGACCAGGAAGTTGTATCCGATGTCCGCCCACCCCTGACGCATGTGCTCGGCGTAGATGCTCCGGACGATCAAGGGAGAGGCGGCGCAGGAGTAGCTGTTGGTGGTGTCGGTGTGGTGGACGAACATCGCCTGCACCGACGTGCCATAGGCGGGATAACCCGCGGTGCGGGCACACTCGTCCGCGCTCCAGTCCGCGCGGGTGACGACCGCGGGCGGGGCGACGGGCGAGTTGGTCGGGCCCGGCACCGGGCTGGGCATCGTCTGAGTGCCGCCGGACTTACCACATTGCGGGTACGCCTCGGCCAGTGTGGGCAGCTGTGCCGGCCACGGACTCTGCGACGGGCTCGGGGACGCTGAGGGTGAGGTGGCGCCGGTGGTCGTCGGCGTGCCCGGCGAGGATGGAGCGGGTACGGGGGTGGTATCCGCCGGAGAGGGCGTGTCCGTTGGGCTGCCGGTACCGGATGGTGACGGCGAACTGGTGTCGGGCGGTGAGCTGCTGCTGGGTGAAGGGCTATCGGTGATGCCCATTCGGTAGCCGGCCATGGCCACCGGATGAGAGGCCGGTCGCCGGCCGCCTCCCCGGGTATGCGCGCTGCCCGGGTCTACCAGGTCCACCGTCAGACCCGTGGGGAGCGCGGTGACACCGTGCTTGGCGACCGCCCGGACCTGCACGCCGTTGGCGGCACCTGTCCACATGGGCGACATGCCGCCCCGCACGCCTGGGCGGCTCAGCTCGGTCGGGTCGGGAAGCTCGTCCTCTGGTGTCATCGTCAGCCAGGACGTCCACGCTCCGGTCACCGCGGAACGGGTACGGACCTGGACGCTTCCGCGCAGCACCGCGTGGGCGTCGGTCCAGGTGACCCCGAGCATGCTGAACGGAGAGGTGGCTCGCGGGT
>JAOPYO010000383.1 GCA_025964575.1 Actinomycetes bacterium | reverse complement strand
GCAGGTCGAACTCGCGGCGCCGGGCGAGCGCATGCCGCTCCACCTTGGTGTTGCCGCGAACCCGCAGCAACAGGGTGACGAACGGCAACCGGTCCACGAGCACGGCGACACTGCCGCGCACGAGTCGCTCCAGCCTGTCGATCGCCCGGCCCGGGGTCTGCTCGACCTCGCTCGCGACCTCGAAGAGCCCGTCGAGCGCGCGGTCCAGTGCGAGGCGGAGGAGTTCCTCCTTGCTGGGGACGTGGTGGTAGATCGCGGATTTGGTGATGCCGAGCTTGCGGGAGAGATCCTCCATGCTCGTGCCGTCGTATCCGCGTTCGTTGAACAGCTTCACCGCCACCTGCAGCAAGGACTCCAGATCGTAGCCGGGGCGGCCACGACGGGCCGGCCCGGCCGTTCGCGCTGATGTCATGCCTCGATCATCCCAGCTGTCTTATGGGCGTTCGCGCCTGTCGGTGACCCGCCGCAGCTTGCCCATCGAACGCTCCAGTGTCTCCGGATCCACCACGGCGGCCTCAACGGTGACGCCGACGCCGTCCTTGACGTCGCGCACCAGTTCCGCGGCCGCGGCGATTCGCCGCTCGGCCGAGGTGTCGGCCCGCGCCTCCACCCGGACCGTCAGGTGGTCCATCCGGCCCTTGCTGCTCAGCACGAGCTGGAAGTGCGGGGCAAGGCCCACGGTCCGCAGCACGATCTCCTCGATCTGGGTGGGGAACACGTTGACCCCGCGCAGGATGATCATGTCGTCGGAGCGGCCGGTGATCTTCTCCATCCGGCGGTGCGAGGGACGTGCGGTCCCAGGCAGCAACCGGGTGAGATCCCTGGTGCGGTAGCGGATGATCGGCATCGCCTGCTTGGTCAGGGAAGTGAACAGCAACTCGCCGGTCTCACCCTCACCGAGCACGTTCTCGCCGATCGGGTCGATCACCTCGGGATAGAAGTGGTCCTCCCAGACGTGCAGCCCGTCCTTGGTCTCCACGCATTCCTGCGCGACACCCGGGCCGATCACCTCGGACAGACCGTAGATGTCCACCGCGTCGATGTCCATCCGTTCTTCGAGTTCGGTGCGCATCTGCTCGGTCCATGGTTCCGCGCCGAAGATGCCGACCTTCAGGGAGGTGGTCCGCGGGTCGATGCCCTGCCGCTCGAACTCGTCGACCAGGGTGAGCATGTAGGACGGGGTGACCATGATGATCTCGGGCTGGAAGTCCTGGATGATCTGGACCTGCCGGGCGGTCATGCCACCGGAGGCCGGGATGACGGTGCAGCCGAGTCTCTCGGCGCCGTAGTGTGCGCCGAGCCCGCCGGTGAACAGCCCGTAGCCATAGGCCACGTGCACCCGGTGTCCCGGCCTGCCGCCCGCGGCGCGGATCGAGCGGGCCATCACCGTGGCCCAGGTGTCGAGGTCTCGTTCGGTGTAGCCGACCACTGTGGGCCGGCCGGTGGTGCCGCTGGAGGCGTGAATCCGGCGTACCTGCTCCCGCGGCACGGCGAACATGCCGAAGGGATAGTTGTCGCGCAGATCGTGCTTGGTGGTGAGGGGGAACTTCGCCAGATCCGCCAGGCTTCGGCAGTCCTGCGGTCGCACCCCGGCCTCGTCGAATTTCTTCGTGTAGGCCGGAACGTTGGCGTAGGCGTGCCGCAGCGTCCACTGCAGGCGCTCCAGTTGCAGCGCGCGGAGTTCATCGACCCCCAGCCGCTCGGCCGCGTCGAGATCGCCGGCCGCGGATGCGGTGATCCGTTCGGTCACCTGATGCCTACAGCGTGGATGCCCCGTCCTTCAGGGCGGGGAGGACACGCGGCACTGTGCTGCACGGGGTCTCCGGTTCTGTCGGTGATGGTCGTTAGGTTGCTGGGGTGTCCCGGTATCGTCTTGAGCCTCGCCCGCGCAGGAGGCGGTGTTGCTGGAGCACTGTGGGCACGCCCGTTTCGTGTGGAACCTGGCCGTCGAACAGGGCGGGTATTGGCGTCCGGGGCGTAAGGGCGCGCCGGGTTTCGCGGAGCAGTGCCGTCAGCTCACCGCCGCCCGTGAGGCGTGTGGGTGGTTGCGCGGCGGGTCGGTGATCGTTCAGCAGCAGGCGCTCAAGGACCACGCCCAGGCGATGGCGAACTTCTTCAACGGCACGCACCGGCGGCCGGGGTGGCGTAAGGCCGGGCGGGATGAGGGATTCCGGATCGTTGCCGTCAAAGACGGCGACGTACGGCGCCTGTCGCGCAATGTCGGGCAGGTGCGTGTCCCGAAGGTGGGCTGGGTGCGGTTCCGCTGGTCCCGTGCAGTGCCGGACGGGGTGAGGTCCTACCGGATGACCCGGGATGCGGCCGGGCGCTGGCATGTGGCGTTCGCCGCCATCCCGGAACCGATCCCCGCGCCGGGCACCGGTGAAGTGGTCGGTGTGGATCGTGGCGTGGCGGTGTCTGCTGCACTGTCCACGGGTGAGTTGCTGAACGTCGCGGGTTAGAGTGGCCGGGAGGGTGAGCGGCTGCTGCGGTTGCAGCGCAAGCTGGCCAACGCCCAGCGCGGGTCGAACCGGCGCCAGCGGGTCAAGGCCGCGATCGCGAAGCTGAAGGCGCGTGAGGGTGATCGGCGTAAGGATTGGGTGGAGAAGACCTCGACGATGCTGGCGCGCCGCTTCGACCTCATCCGCGTCGAGAGCCTGAACGTGCGTGGTATGACCCGGTCGGCGAAGGGCACCGTGCAGGAGCCGGGCAGGAACGTTGCTCAGAAGGCCGGGTTGAACCGGGGCATCCTCGCCAACGGGTGGGGTGGCCTGGTCAAACGGCTGGAGCACAAGGCGCCCGGGCGGGTCGTCAAGATCAGCCCCGCGTACACCTCCCAGCGTTGCTCGGCGTGTGGGCACCTCGCCCGGGAGAACCGCGAGAGCCAAGCGGTTTTTCTGTGTGTGGCCTGCGGATACACCGGCAACGCCGATGTGAACGCGGCCAGAAACATCAAAGACACCGCCCCAGGGCATGGGGTGGCAGCGCGGGGAGCCCTCCAGGCGTTGGCCGGGGCCGTGAACCGTGAACCTCAACTCGTCACCTCCTGACGGGGGCCGGTGGGTTGGAATCCCCCGCCCTTCAGGCGTGGGGAGGATGTCAATTCTCCTGCTCTTCTCTCCGGCTGTGGCTGCGTCCGCGGAACTCGGCGACCACGGTGCTCCCGCCGGATTCCGCGCGGTGCACGGTGACGTCGTAGATGCCGTTCCGGCCATACCGGGTGCGCTCCACGGCCGTGGCGATCAGCTGATCCCCCAGATGGGCAGGGGAGACGAAGGAGATCTCCGCTCCGGACGCCACCGTCACCGGCCCGTGGCTATTGCAGGCGCAGGCGAACGCGGTGTCGGCGAGCAGGAAGATGTACCCGCCGTGGGCGATGGCGTGCCCGTTGACCATCGTCTCGGTCACCCGCATACGAGCGACCGCGCGCCCCTCGCCCGCCTCCAGCAACTCGATCCCCAGTGACCGGGAGGCCTGGTCCGCCTCGAACATGTCGTGCGCGGCTGTGCGTACGGGGGTGGCTGGCTGTGACACAGGCCCACCGCCTTACTAACTGACCGAATGGACGGTTGATAATGTGTGTCGCCAAGTAAATGCAGCGCCGCAGTCGGTGTCAAGAGGTCCACGCCCCTCGGTACTTTCGCCGGCCACCCGAGCGCGCTACAGTGATTTACTGAACGTACGGTCGGTTAATAGCCGAGAATCGGCTGACATCGAACGACTCTGGGAGGTCGGGCCCGATGGTCTTGCTGAGAAGTTACGTGTCCGGCCGCTGGCACTCGCCGGCGGAGGAGGGCGCACCGTTGCACGACGCGGTGACCGGTGAAGAGGTCGCACGGATCTCCTCGGCCGGGATCGACATGGCGGCGGCGCTGGAGCACGGGCGCCGCGTCGGCGGTCCGGCGCTGCGGGAGCTGACCTTTCACCAGCGGGCGGCACTGCTCAAGGCGCTGGGCTCACGGCTGCGGGAGCACCGAGAGGAGCTGTACGCGCTGTCCGCGCGTTCCGGGGCGACGCTCGGGGACGCGAAGTTCGACGTTGACGGTGGCATCGGCGTGCTGCTGGCCTACGCCGGCAAGGGCAAGCGGGAACTGCCCAACGACACGGTGTACGTCGAGGGCACGGTGGAGCCGCTGAGCAAGGGCGGCACGTTCGTCGGCCAGCACATCGCGACGTCGCTGCGGGGCGTGGCGGTGCAGATCAACGCGTTCAACTTCCCCGTGTGGGGGCCGCTGGAGAAATTCGCGCCGGCGTTCCTGGCCGGGGTTCCGAGCCTGGTGAAGCCGGCCGGCCAGACCGCGTACCTGACCGCACGGCTGGTGGAACTGATCATCGATTCCGGGCTGGTGCCGGAAGGGTCGTTGCAGCTGGTCTGCGGTGGTGCCGGCGACTTGCTCGATCACCTTACCGAGCAGGACCTGGTGTCCTTCACCGGCTCCGCCTCGACTGCGCAGAAACTGCGAGCCCATCCGGTCGTCGTGCGCAATTCGGTGCGGTTCAATGCCGAGGCGGACTCGCTCAACTGCTCGATCCTCGGCCCTAACGCCGGACCGGGGACGGCGGAGTTCGACCTGTTCGTCAGGCAGCTGGTCACTGAGATGACCGTCAAGGCGGGGCAGAAGTGCACCGCGATCCGGCGCGCGTTCGTACCGGCCGGACTGCTCGACGATGTGACACAGGCCGCGAGCGACCGGCTGGCGAAGGTCACCGTCGGCAACCCCGCCAACCCCGATACCCGGATGGGCGCATTGGCCAGTCTGGAGCAGCGGGAAGAGGTGCGCCGCTCGCTGAAGGCCTTGCTGGCGGCGGGGCGGGTGGTGTTCGGCGACCCCGAGACGGTCGATGTGCTCGACGCCGACGCCGAGCGTGGCGCGTTCCTCTCTCCGGTGCTGCTTCGTGCCGAGGACCCGGAGCGGGCCGAGCCGCACGAGGTCGAGGCGTTCGGCCCGGTGAGCACCCTGCTGCCGTACTCCTCGACCGAGCAGGTGATCGAGCTCGCGGCCCGCGGTAAGGGCAGCCTCGCGGGTTCGGTCGTCACCGGCGACACCGGTTTCGCCCGCGACATCGTGCTCGGTATCGCGCCGTGGCATGGTCGTCTGCTCGTGCTGGACGCCGATGACGCGAAGGAGTCCACCGGGCACGGTTCGCCGCTGCCCGCCCTGGTGCACGGCGGACCCGGCCGGGCCGGCGGTGGTGAGGAGATGGGCGGCATCCGGGGCGTCCTGCACCACATGCAGCGCACCGCGGTGCAGGCCGGCCCCAAGGTGCTCGGAGCCGTCACCGGTCAGTGGGTGCCCGGTGCCGAGCGCTCGGTCACCGAGGTGCACCCGTTCCGCAAGTCGCTGGCCGAGCTGAAGGTGGGCGACACCGTGGTGGCCGGCCCCCGCGCGGTGACGCTGGAGGATATCGGGCACTTCGCCGAGTTCACCGGCGACACCTTCTATGCGCACACCGACGCCGAGGCGGCCAAGGCGAACCCGCTCTTCGGCGGGATCGTCGCACACGGCTACCTCGTGGTGTCCCTCGCGGCCGGCCTGTTCGTCTCACCCGAGCCCGGGCCGGTCCTGGCCAACTACGGGCTGGAGAACCTGCGGTTCCTCACACCGGTCTACCCCGGGGACGAGCTGACCGTGACCCTGACCGCCAAGCAGATCAGCCCGCGCGAGAACGCGGACTACGGCGAGGTGCGCTGGGACGTCGACGTCGCAAAGCAGGACGGTGCCTCGGTGGCCAAGTACGACGTGCTGACCCTGGTGGCGAAGGAGACGTGACCGTGGCACTTTCCGAGTCGGAGCTGGAAGAGCACTTCGAGCGGACGATCGCGGCCGATCAGCGTCTCGAGCCGCGGGACTGGCTGCCGGAGGCCTATCGGAAGTCGATGATCCGCCAGATCGCACAGCATGCGCACTCGGAGATCATCGGCATGCAGCCGGAGGGTGAGTGGATCACTCGGGCGCCCTCGCTGCGGCGCAAGGCGATCCTGCTGGCCAAGGTGCAGGACGAGGCCGGTCACGGCCTCTATCTGTACTCGTCGGCCGAGACCCTGGGCGCGGACCGCGCCGATCTGACCGACAAACTGATCAACGGACGGCAGAAATACTCGTCGATCTTCAACTACCCGACGCTGACCTTCGCTGACATCGGGGTGATCGGCTGGCTGGTGGACGGCGCCGCGATCTGCAACCAGGTGCCGCTCTGCCGCAGTTCCTACGGCCCCTATGCGCGGGCCATGATCCGGATCTGCAAGGAGGAGTCCTTCCACCAGCGGCAGGGCTACGAGCTGTTGATGACGATGATGCGGGGCACCGACGCGCAGCGGAAGATGGTGCAGGACGCGGTCGACCGCTGGTGGTGGCCATCGCTGATGATGTTCGGCCCGCCCGATGACGAGTCGCCCAACACCGAGCGGTCGATGGCCTGGAAGATCAAGCGGCACACCAACGACGAGCTGCGGCAGCGCTTCGTCGACATGTCCGTGCCACAGGCCGAGGTGCTGGGCGTGACGTTCCCGGACCCGGACCTGAGGTGGAACCCGGAGCGTGAGCACCATGACTTCGGGCCGATCGACTGGTCCGAGCTCAAGCGGGTGATCAGCGGGGACGGCCCGTGCAACGCCCAGCGCATCGCGCGGCGTCGCAGGGCCCAGGAGGACGGTGCGTGGGTGCGCGAGGCCGCCGCCGCGCATGCGGTCAAGCGGGCCGGCCGGCAGAGTGCGGAGGTGGCGGAGCGATGAAGCACGATTGGCCGCTGTACGAGGTGTTCGTCCGCGGCAAGCGGGGGCTGAACCACGTGCATGTGGGGTCTCTGCACGCCGCTGACGGCGAGATGGCGGTACGGAACGCGCGGGATCTCTACACCCGGCGCAACGAGGGCGTGAGCATCTGGGTGGTGAAGTCCGTCGACATCACCGCCTCCAGTCCGGACGAGAAGGATCCGTTCTTCGCGCCCAGCGCGGACAAGGTCTACCGGCATCCCACGTTCTATGACATCCCCGACAACGTTCCCCACATGTGAGCCGCTGATGTCCTTCGACAACGCCTACGAGGCGCTCGCCGACGCCACCGACGACTCCCGCTGGGCCTTCGGCACCGGCTTCACCGAGCCACTGCACGGAGTGGACGGTGCGGTGCCGTCCGGGGTGGACGGTGCGGATCTGGCCGCCTACTGCCTGATGCTCGGCGACGACGCGCTGATCATGTCGCATCGGCTGCAGGAATGGTGCACCAACGCGCCTGAGCTCGAGGAGGAGCTGGCGATCGCCAACGTCGCGCTGGATCTGCTCGGTCAGGCCCGGCTGCTGCTGGCCAGGGCGGGCAAGACCGACGGCACCGATCGGGGTGAGGACGACTACGCCTTCCTCCGTGCCGAGCACGAGTTTCGCAACGTGCACCTGGTCGAGCTCCCCCGCGGAGACTTCGCCCAGCTGATCGCGGTCCTGCTGATCTTCTCCACCTGGCGGCTGGCCCTGCTGGATCGGCTGGTCTCCTCGGCCGACCCGGTCCTCGCAGCCATCGCCGCGAAAGGGGTCAAGGAGGTCACCTACCACCGCGACTACGCGGCCCGGTGGACGGTGCGGCTTGGCGACGGCACCGAGCTGTCCCACGAGCGGATGCGGGCCGGGCTTGACGCGGTCTGGCCGCTGGCCGGGGAGTTGTTCGTTCCGCATGAGATCGAGCTCCGGCTGGCCGAGGCGGGGGCCGGGGTCGACCCGGCCGCGTTGCGGGCGGAGTTCGAGGACGTGCTGGCACAGGTGCTCTCCGCGGCGACACTGCGGGTGCCGGACGCCGCCGGCCTGACCGGTGCTTCCGGTAGGGCCGGTCGGGACGGTGTGCACACCGAGTCGATGGGCCCCCTGCTCGCGGAGCTGCAGAGCGTGGCCAGGGCACATCCGGAGGGCACATGGTGATGATGATGCGCGACGCGCGGGCGGTCGCCGAGTCGGTGACCGACCCGGAGCTGCCGATGATGACCCTGGCCGACCTCGGTGTGCTCCGCGATGTGCGGGTCACCGATGAGGGCACCGTGATCGTGTCGATCACGCCGACCTACACCGGGTGCCCGGCGATGGGCGCCATGCGCGATGACCTCGTACACGCTCTTCAGGCCGCCGGGTACGGCCGTGTGGACGTGCGCACCGTGCTGCATCCGGCGTGGACCACCGACTGGATGAGCGAGGCCGGTCGGCGCAAGCTGGCCGAGGCCGGTATCGCGCCGCCGGGCGGTGCCCCCGCCGGCCGCGCCGGCCCCATTCCGCTGACCCTGACCGCACCTCCGCAACGGGTTCGCTGCCCGTACTGCGACTCGGCCGAGACCGAGCGGGTGTCGGAGTTCAGCGGCACCGCCTGCAAGGCATTGTGCCGCTGCCGTGCCTGCCGCGAGCCGTTCGAACACTTCAAGGAGCTCTGACCCGTGACCACCGATGTCACCCCCGTGGCGGTGCGACGGCGTACGGAGTTCCATCGGCTCCGGGTGCGCACTGTGGAGCGGCTGTGTGACGATGCCGTCGCGGTGACCTTCGAGGTGCCCGGCGAGCTCGCGCCGGAGTACGCCTTTCTGCCCGGCCAGTCCCTGACCGTGCGGCGTTCCATCGAGGGACGTGAGGAACGGCGTTCCTACTCGATCTGTGCCGCCGCCGGTGAGCGCCCGCGGATCGGGGTGCGCGAGGTGCCCGGCGGGCTGTTCTCGACCTGGCTGGTGCGGGAGGTACGGCCTGGCGACGTGATGGACGTGTCAGGCCCCACCGGAACTTTCACCCCAAACCTGGATGGACCGGGACATCACGTGTTCATCGCGGCGGGTTCCGGCATCACGCCGGTGCTCTCGATCGCCGCGTCCGTGCTGCGGAACCCGGCGGCCACGGCGACTGTGCTGTACGGCAACCGGCGTACGAGCACCGTGATGTTCGCGGAGGAGCTCGCCGACCTGAAAGACCGGTACCCCGCGCGGCTCGAACTGGTGCACGTGCTGTCCAGGGAGCCGCGCGAAGCGGAACTGCTCACCGGCCGGCTGGACGCGGCGAAGCTGACCGCCCTGCTGCGCGTGCTGCCCGATCCGCAGCGGGTGGATCACTGGTGGCTGTGTGGTCCGTTCGGCATGGTGACCGACGCGCAGGACGTGCTCGCACGGCACGGTGTTCCCACCGAGCGGGTGCACCGGGAGCTGTTCTTCGTCGGCGAACTGCCGCCGGAGCCTGTTCACCATCAGGAGCCGGGCATCGAGGGCGCCGGGAGCCAGGTCACCATCGTGCTGGACGGCCGGTCGACCACGACCGTCCTCCCGCGGGACACCACGGTCCTGGACGGCGCACAGCGCTCCCGCCCGGATCTTCCCTTCGCCTGCAAGGGCGGTGTGTGCGGCACCTGCCGGGCGAAGGTCGTCGACGGTGAGGTCGACATGCGGCGCAACTTCGCGCTGGAGAAGTTTGAACTGGACGCCGGCTATGTGCTCACCTGCCAGTCGTTCCCGGCGTCGGACCGGGCCACCGTCGACTACGACGCCTGAAGACCCGGTCGCGGGAGGAGTGCTCGCTCACGGGTATGTTACGTAGGTGTTTCGTATGGACGAGGTAGCAAGACGGGATAGGGACCAGTGAACATGCTCCGCTCGCTCATACTGAGCCGGACCGAGATGGCGGCGTACGCGGCGCAGGTGCTGCGGGGCAACGATCGCGGGGGTCTGACGGTCGCGTCGCCCCACCTGTACCCGCACATGTGGAGCTGGGACGCCGCCTTCATCGCGATCGGCCTGGCGCGGCTGTCGACGGGGCGCGCGCTCACCGAGCTCGAGACGCTGCTGGCCGCGCAGTGGCGTAACGGAATGGTGCCGCACATCGTGTTCACCGAGGGGGACGCCTCGTACGAACCCGGCCCGGACCGGTGGTCCTGCCGTGCGCTCTCCCCGGACGCCCCGGCGGGCCCGGCGACGAGCGGGCTGATCCAGCCTCCGGTGCACGGGATCGCCGTGCGCAGAATCCTGGACGCCGCCAGGAGCGCGGACGCCGCCGAACGACGCGACGTCGCCGGGCGGATCCGGGCGCTCTGGCCCTCCCTGCTCCGCTGGCATCGCTATCTGGCCACCCAGCGGGACCCCGACGGCCGCGGCCTGGTCACGATCTATCACGGCTGGGAGAGCGGGCTGGACAACTCGCCGCGCTGGGACGAGCCCTACGCCGCCGTGGTGCCCGGTCCGACGTTCGTGCCGTTCCGCCGGGCCGATCTGCACGCGCTCGGCGACGGCACGGCGGGCGCCGCGCAGCGTCCCACCGACGCCGACTACGCGAAGTACCAGTGGCTGATCGAGGAACTGCGGCAGGCCCGCTATGACGACGCACGGGTCCGGCGGACGGTGAGCTTCCGGGTCGCCGACGTGTTCGCCAGCGCCATCTTCGCCGCCGCCAACGAGGAACTCGCGACCGTCGGCGACGAACTGGGTCTGCCGGGCGTCGATGAGCTGATCGGATATGCCGACCGCTTCCGCCGCGGGGTCGTGGACACGGCCGATGAGCGGGGGTTCGCCGCCGACGTGGACCTGCGCGCGGGCACGGCACTGCGCACCGACACGATCGCCGGGTTCGCGCCGCTGCTGTGCGGAGGACTCGACTCGGCGCGGCAGCGGTCGTTGCTGACCACCCTCCTCTCCGCGGAGTGGTGCGGGCACCCAGGGTTCGCGTACGCCCTGCCGCCGAGCACCAGCCCGGCCTCCCCGGCGTTCGACCCGATGAAGTACTGGAGAGGACCTCAGTGGCCGCCGATGACATGGCTGCTGATCTGGGGGCTGGAGCGATGCGGTGAACAGGAGGTCGCGCACGGGTTGCGCGAGGCGGCCCTGGACCAGCTCGCCGATGGGCTCTTCGCGGAGTACTACGAGCCGTTCACCGGGGAGCCGCTGGGCGCACGGTCACAGTCGTGGACGGCCGCGGTCGCCCTCGACCTGCTCGCCCGCTGAGGGCAGCGGGGTGTTATAGGCGATCAAGGCCGCGTCGGCGCCGTCCAGCCGGATCTCGGTGGTGGCGCCGTTGCGGACCTGGGGGAACACCCTGCGGTAGCAGGAGAGCGGGATGCCGAGCAGCTCGCAGAGCACCAGCCGCAGCAGCGTGTTGTGCGTGACGACCAGGACACGGGCACCGGGATGCTGGGCCGCGATGCGCCGCAGAGCCTCGACGCCGCGCCCGGCCGCCGCCCGGGGATCGTCGGCTCCGGGGAAGGCACTCCCGACCGGGTCCGCGCGGAACGCGGCGACCCGGTCGGGTGGCAGCTCCGCGAGCGTACGGCCCTCGGCCATACCGAAGCCGACCTCGATGAGACCCGCGTCCACGGTGATCGGCAGACCCAGCGCCGTCGCCGCCGGGGCGGCGGTGGCGCGGGCCCGGCCGAGCGGTGAGGCCCACACGGCGTCGAGTTCGCTGCCCATCGCCCACGACGCCAGCTGCGCGGCCTGCTCCCGGCCACGGTCGTTGAGCGCCACGTCACTGATCCCCGCATACCGATTCTCCGCGTGCCACACGGTCTCGCCATGCCGGGCCAGGAAAAGGGTCGTGTGCGCAGTCATCAGTGCTCCCGGGCGTAAGAGGCGACCGCCGATGGCAGCCAGCCGCGTTTTTCCAGCTCGTCGATCAGCCGGCCATAGGGATCGGCGAACCGTTCCGTCCAGCCGGGCCGTGGCTCGACGATGGTGCGGATCCGCACCATCGACTCGGCCACCTCGGCCAGCGGGCGGGATGTCCCGGTGCCGTACGCGGACAGCACCGCCATGCCGAGAGCGGCGTCCGCGTGTTCGGGGATGCGGGCCGGGCGGCCCAGCACATCGGCCCGCAGCTGAGACCAGTAGGCGCTGCGTACCGCGCCTCCGGTGAACGTGAGCGGACCCTCGACCGGCGCACCCAGATGCCGGACGTAGGCGAGCGCCAGCCGCTCGATCAGCGCGACCCCCTGGAGCAGGGCGGCGTGCCGGTCGGCCTCGTCGGCGGGGGTGCCGATCATGAAGCCTTCGGCCTGCGGTGCGAAGAAGGGGAAGCGTTCGCCCGGAGAGACCAGCGGATAGGCGATGGCGCCGGCCGGCTCGTAGCGGCCGGCCTGCGCGTCGAGGGTGGCCAGACCCGCCTCGGCCGAGAGAGCTCCCGCGCCGACGCTGGAGGCGCCACCGGGCAGCCAGAGGCCGTCGGGAGAACGATGGCTGTACATCACCCCGGCCGGGTCCCGGACCGGCGAGGCCGTCACCCCCTTCAGCACGAGCGTCGTACCGAGCACCGAGTTCCAACGGCCGGCCTCCAGCGCACCCGAGCCGAGCTGGGAGGCGCAGCCGTCGGTCATGCCCGCCACGATCGGCGTGCCGGACGGGATCCCGGTCCGCGCGGCGGCGTCCTGGCACACCGTGCCCAGAACGGTGCCGGGGCGTACCACCGCAGGGAACAGGGAGGCGGGAAGGCCGAGGCGGTCGAACACCTCGTGCGGCCAGCTCTCCGTGAGCAGGTCGTACCCGGTCTTGAGCGCATGGCTGGAGTCGGTCGGGACCGGCGTCCCGGCCAGCCGTGCGGTGATGACATCGGCCTGGTGGGCGATCCGGACCCCCGACCCGCCCGCGGGGAGCCGCCGAGCCAGCCACATCACCTTGGCCAGGGCCCACGAGGGCTGGATGCGCTGCCCGAGCCGATCCCAGACCTGGGCCCCCGACGCCTGCGCCTCCAGGGCCTCGCTGTGGGCCCGCCCGTCGTCGTACATCAGTCCGTCGGTCAGCGGCTCATCGGCGGAGTCGACGAGCAGGACCGTTCCAGAGGTGCTGCAGACGGCCACCCCCCGGACGGCGGCGGGAGGCACGTCGGACAGCGCGGCGCCCGTCGCCGCGCACACGGCGGCCCACCATCCCGCGGGCCGCTGCTCGTGGCGCCCTCCGTCCCGGTGGCCGGTCAACGGCGCCGAGCCCCGGCCCGCCACCTGGCCGTCCGCGGAGGCGGCGAGGGCACGGACGCTCTGCGTGCCGATGTCGATGCCGAGCCATACGGCCTCGACAGGGGGATCATGCACGTTACAACCTCTTTAAGTTCACATTCTTGAGTGTGAAATTATCACAAGGTTTTCGGCCGTATGGCAATGCCCGACTCCTTCGGAGGATGCCCGGGTCTGGCAGCATGGCTTACCGCCAGCAAGGATTCACGAATTTGCCGCCTGGTCTTGACGTAGGAAACCTGGATGTTACAAACTCTGCGAACTAGGTCGCTCTGGAGTGTTATCAGAACGACAGACGATGTTAGATCCGACACCCCTCCCGGAGGGATGCATGGACAGCAGTGACCAGCGAGGGCCGGCGTGGCGGCAGGACGTCATCGCCGAGCACGTCCTGTCGCACGGTTCGGCCAGCGCCGCCGAGCTCGCCGAGCGGTTCCAGGTCAGCGTGATGACCATCCACCGGGATCTGGACGAGCTGGAACGCCAGGGCATCGTGCGCAAGGTCCGGGGCGGGGTCACCGCCCAGCCCTCCGGGGTCTTCGAGAGCAACGTCTCCTATCGGATGAAGTCCATGCAGCCGGAGAAGGACGCCATCGCGGAGAAGGCGGCCGAGCTGATCGAGCCCGGCATGGCGGTGATGCTCGACGACTCCACGACGACGCTGGCGCTCGCGCGCCGACTGGAGGGCATCACGCCGCTCACCGTGGTCACCAACTTCCTGGAGGGACTCAACGTGCTCTCCCGGGTGCGCGGCATCAGGCTCATGGCCCTAGGCGGCGACTACGACCCGCTGCACAACTCGTTCCTCGGCGTGTCATGCGTCGAGTCGATCGAGGCGCTGCAGGTGGATCTGTGCTTCGTGTCGACCTCGGCGGTCTCCGGTGGGTACGCCTACCACCAGGAGCAGCACATCGTCTCGGTGAAGCGGGCGATGCTCGCCTCCGCTGCCCGGAACGTCCTGTTGATCGACCACACCAAACTCGGCCGTGCCGCCCTGCACCGCGTCGCTCCGCTGAGTGCGTTCGATCGCGTCATCGTGGACGATGGCGCGCATGCCGAGGTGTTGCGGGAGCTCGATGAGCACAAGGTGACCTACGAGCTGGTGTCAGCGTGAGCGGCCTTGTGAGTGATCTTGACGGCGAACCGCGGCCGAGGTTCCTCGCCGCAGGTGACCATTTCGTCCTTCCCCGGCTCCTCGTGCGGGCACTGCGCGACGAGCTCGGTGATGCTCCGGAGATCCGCGAGCTGACCCTGCCCTGGCCCATCGAGCCCTTCGGGCCGGTGGCGGAGGTCGACGAGGCGTCCGGCGACGAGGACACCATGATCGACGCTCTCGACGGCGTGGAGGCCTGCGTCACCCAGATGGGGCCGATCACCCAGAAGATCCTCGACAACGCGCCTGACCTGCGGCTGGTCGTCGTCGGCCGAGGCGGCCCGATCAATGTGAACGTGGAGGCGGCCACCGCCCGCGGCGTGCGTGTCTGCTATGCGCCGGGGCGCAACGCCACGGCCACCGCGGAGTACACGATCGGGCTCCTGCTGGCGGCGTTGCGGCGGATCCCGGAGACCCACGCCGCGCTCGCCTTCAAAGGGGATTGGGGCGGCGCGTACTACCGCTACGACAACACCGGGCTGGAGCTCGAAGGCACGAGGGTCGGGCTGGTCGGCTATGGAGCAGTGGGTAGCCGGGTGGCCCGGATCCTCGCCGGATTCGGCGCCGAGGTCCTGGTGTACGACCCGTACGCCCCCGATCAGGCGCAGACCACCGGCAGTCTCGAAGAGCTGCTGCGCCGCTGCCGGATCGTGTCACTGCACGCCCGCCTCACCCCGGAGACGCGCGGGATGATCGGTGCCCGGGAGATCGGCTTGATGCCGGCCGGCTCGGTGTTGATCAACTGCGCGCGGGGCGGGCTTCTGGACTACGACGCGCTCTGCGACGCGCTGGACTCGGGTCAGCTGCTGGCCGCCGGCCTGGACACCTACGCCGAGGAGCCGCTTCCGCCGGGGTCACGGCTGTTCCGCACTCCCAACCTCGTCATGACCCCGCATCTGGCCGGGGCCAGCCGGGCCGTCGCCGAGCGGGCCGCCCGCATCGTGGCCGCCGAGGTCGGCCGGTATCACCGTGGTGAACCGCTTAGATACTGCCTCAATCCCTGACACACCCTGCCAAGCCATTCATTTAGCAACACCTAACCCGGAGGGGAGGTCGTGATGTTCGTCGGTGTCGACGCCGGGACCTCGTTCGTCAAGGCTGCTGCCTTCGACGGCGCGGGCCGTGTGATCGCCGTGGAGTCCATGCCCGCCCGCCTGGACGTGCGGGACGGACGGGTCGAACAGGACCCGGAGGAGATCTTCGCGGCGGTGGGGAACGTGCTGGGAGCCCTTTCGGCCTCGGCTGGCGCTCGGTCCGAGCTCGTCGGCGTCACCGGTCAGGGCGACGGGTTGTGGCTGCTCGGGGCCGCTGGGCGTCCGGTCCGCCCCGCGATCTCCTGGATGGACGGGCGCGCAGCCGAGCTGCTGACCGAGTGGGAGGCCCAGGGCGTGACGGAGCGGGTGTTCCGCCGCACCGGAAACACGATCTTCCCGGGCTGTCCGGCGCCACTGCTCGCCTGGCTGGACCGTCACGAGCCAGCCGCGCTCGATGCCGCGGCGACCGCGGCCTACTGCAAGGACATGGTGTTCCAGCGGCTGACCGGGATCCGCGCTACCGACGTGTCGGACGCGTCGGTGCCCTTCCTCGACCCGCACACGCGCGGCTACGACGCCGAGGCGATCGCGGCCTGCGGCCTTTCCCATCGGGCCGGTCTGCTGGCGCCGATCAGTGATCCGCTACCGGGCGGCGACGCCACCGGCGGGCTGATCCCGGCGGGAACCCCGGTCGCCGGCGGGCCGTTCGACGTCCCGGCCTGCGCTCTCGGCGCGGGGGTCACCGAGCCGGGCAGCGGGCTGCTCATCATCGGAACCACGCTCGCCTGCCTGGTCGTGACCGACACCGTTGCCCTTGACGGAGAGGCGGCCGGCTTCCACTTCGCCACTGAGCGGCCCGGCCGGTGGCTGCGCGGCATGCCCGCCATGGTCGGTACGGCCGCGCTGGACTGGGTGCTGTCCACCCTGGGGCTCCGTCACGCGGACCTCTCGGTGATGCTCGCCTCCTCGCCCCCGGGCGCCAACGGTGTGCGGGTCCTCCCGCACTTCGCGCCCTCTGGGGAGCGCGCGCCGTTCGTGGAGCCCGCCGCGCGGGCCGAGTTCACCGGGGTCAGCCTGCAGACCACCCGCGCCGATCTCGTGCGGGCCACCTGTGAGGCGATCGCCTACGCCGCCCGGCACTGCCTCGAGGCCGCAGGGCTGTCCGGGGAGCTGACCGTGGCCGGCGGCGGCACGCGGAGCGAGGCCTGGCTGCAGATCTTCGCCGATGTGCTCGGACGACCGCTGCGCCTCGCGGCAGAGGAGGCCGGGGCGCGGGGCGCCGTGATCGCGGCCGCCAGGCGATTCGGAAGAGAGCCGGACCTGGCCCAGTGGACCCTTCCAGCCGGAGTGCGCGAGCCCCACGCGGTGACGGCCACCTACTACGCCGAGGGATACGCCGGCTACCTGGACCGGGTGGGCGACGCCCGGCTGCGATGGAGGAACGCGTGACCGACACTTCGCTGCGCCCCTACGCGCCACGGTGCGATCACCGTACGACCCCGCTCGGGATCGACGAGTCCACGCCGCTGCTCTCCTGGCGCCTGGCCGGCTCCGGTGCCCCCGTCGCCTATCGCGTCGAGGTCGTTGCCGGCGCCTGGCCGCTCTGGGACACCGGCCGGGTCGAGGATCCCGCCGCCGTGGGCGTCGTCTACGCCGGGCCCGCGATGCGGTCACAGACCCGTCATCACTGGCGCGTGACCGTGTGGGCGCAGGACGGCACGGAGTCCGGCACCCAATCGTGGTTCGAGACGGGGCTGCCCGCGGCGGACTGGCAGGCGTCGTGGATCACCCATGACCAGGCTGCGATCGACGTCGTCGACGCGCCCGAGGAGGGCGAACGCGCCCTGGACGCGCACGGGCTGCTGCCCTGCCCTCGGCTGCGCCGGGTCTTCGCCGCGCCGGCCGCTCCCGTACAGGCCCGCCTGTACGTCTCCGCCCGCGGTCTCTACGAGCTGAGGATCAACGGCGAGAAGGTGGGCGACGCCGAGCTGGCCCCCGGCTGGACGGACTATCGGCACCGCGTCCAGTACCAGACCTACGACGTCACCGAACTCGTCCACGCGGGCGGCAACGTCGTCGCGGCCACCCTCGCCGACGGTTGGTGGAGCGGATTCGTCGGATTCGACCCGCGCCGGGCGGGCGCCCACTACGGCGATGCACCCCAGCTCATCGCCCAGCTCCACCTGGACTACGCCGACGGGACCCGTGAGGTCATCGGCACCGACGGCACATGGCGAACGGCCCGCGGGCCGATCCGCTACGCCGACCTCCTCCAAGGAGAATGCCACGACCTGCGACAGGAGACCCCCGGCTGGGACCGCGCGGGCTTCGACGACGGCGGATGGCTCGCCGCGCGCGTGGCCGACACCGGCCACGCCCTGCTCAGCGCGTCCGCCGATGAGCCGGTACGGGTCTGCGGCGAGCTGGCCGCCAAGGCGATCACCCGCACCGGTCCCGCCACGCACATCGTCGACTTCGGACAGAACTTCGCCGGACGGGTCAGGCTGACCGCGCGGGAGCTCATCCCCGGGCAGCGGATCACCGTCCGGCACGCCGAGACGCTCGACTCCGAGGGCGGGCTCTACACCGCCAACCTCCGCACCGCCGCCGCCACAGATGTGCTCCTCGCCGGGACCGGCGAGGAGGAGGTCTTCGAGCCGCGCTTCACCTACCACGGCTTCCGCTACGCCGAAGTGACCGGCCTGGATGGGCTCGAGACCGCGGACATCACCGGTGTCGTGCTGCACAGCGACACACCGTGGACCGGTGAGTTCGCCTGCTCCAACCCGGATGTCGAGCGCCTGCACCACAACATCACCTGGGGCCAGCGGTCCAACTTCGTCAGCGTCCCGACCGACTGCCCGCAGCGCGACGAGCGGCTGGGCTGGCTGGCCGACGCGCAGGTCTTCCTGCCCACCGCCTGCCTCAACGCCGACGTCGCCGCCTTCTTCGAGAAGTGGCTGCGCGACGTGCGGGACGCGCAGGGTGAGGACGGTGGGTTCTCCAACGTAGCGCCTCGGCTCGCCGGGGTGGCCGATGAGGGCGCGCCCGGCTGGGGTGACGCGGGGGTCCTCGTACCGTGGCACCTTTACCGGGTCTATGGGGACGAGCGGATCCTGGCGCGCAACCTCGACGCCATGTGCGCCTGGGCCGACTTCGTTCAACGGAACAACCCCGACCTGGTGTGGCGTCACCGCGTCGGGCCGCACTTCGCCGACTGGCTCGCCCCCGAACCGACTCCCCGCGAGGTCGTCGCCACCGCATACTTCGCCCGCAGCGTGGAACTCACCGCACGCGCCGCGCGGGTCCTGCGCCACGAGGCGGCAGACCGTTACGAGTCGCTTGCCCGGCACATCCGCAAAACGTTCACCGAGCGGTTCGCCGACACCGACGGACGGATCGAGGGGCATACCCAGACCGGCTACCTGCTGGCGATCGCCTTCGAGCTGCTGCCGGCCGAACTGGTGCCGCGGGCCGTCGAGCATCTGGTGGCGCTGGTCGAGGCCGCCGGGCCGGGGGTGACCACGGGTTTCCTTGGCGTCGGCCTGATCGCACCCGTCCTCGACGAGCACGGGTACGCCGATCTGGCGCACGCGTTGCTGCGTAACACCGAGCCGCCGTCGTGGCTGTTCCCGCTGCGGCATGGAGCCACCACCATCTGGGAGCGGTGGGACGGCTACACCAACGAGAGCGGTTTCCAGGCCCCGGCCATGAACTCCTTCAACCACTACGCGCTCGGCTCGGTGGGCGAGTGGCTCTATCGCGGGGTGGCCGGGATCGACCAGGCGCCCGATTCGGTCGGCTACCGCGACCTGGTGATCAGGCCCCGGCTCGGTGACCTGAGCTGGGCGCGGGCGTCGTATGAGTCGGTGCGGGGCACCGTCGCGGTGCGCTGGGAACGCGACGGCGGCGAGCTGCGCCTCGACGTCACCGTGCCGCCCGGCGCGACGGCGACCGTGCACGTCCCCGCTGCGGACATCGATGGCGTGTGGGAGTCGGGACGCCCGGTCGAGCAGGCCGCGGAGGTGGAGATCGTTGGCCAGGAGCCTGGAACGTTCCTGTGCCGCGTGGGATCGGGGGAGTACCGCTTCACGGCGGAGAGTGCGTGGGCCGGCGCTTCATGAGCGGCCGGTCCGCTGATCGGGGGCGAACGGGCGGCTTCACCGCCCCTACACAGGAGGACACGATGGCATTCGACAGACTCGACGGGTTCGACCGCCGGCAGTTCCTGCGCGCGGCGGGCGGGCTCGCGGCCGTGACGGCGCTGCCCGGCGCGCTGGCGGCGTGCGGATCTTCGAGCAAGGGCTCGTCGGGTGGCACTCCGACGCTGCGCCTGGTCGGCGTCGCCGACCAGCAGAAGCCGCTCGACGAGCTCACCAAGCTTTACCCGCAGGCCAAGTTCACGGCCTCGTACGCGCCCACCGACCAGGTGCAGACGGCGGTGCGCACCCAGCTGGGCGCCGGCAACGCCCCGGACCTCCACGTCGTCTATCCGGGAAACGGCAGCGCGATGTCCATGGCCCAGATCGCGCAGGCCGGGCTGCTCGCCGACCTCAGCAGCGAGCAGTGGACCCAGCTCATCCCGGCCAACTTCAAGCCGGCCTTCCAGCTCCAGGGCAAGACCTACATCTACTCGGCCGGGTCCAGCGTCATCGGCGCGATCTACAACAAGAAGGTCTTCCAGCAGGCGGGCGTCCAGCCGCCCAAGACCTGGAGCGAGCTGCTCGACGTCTGCGCAAAGATCAAGAAGGCGGGAAAGGTCCCGATCGCGCTCGGCGCCCAGACCCCGTGGGTCACGCAGCTCATCACGTACGCGCTGGTGCCCTCGACGGTGTACGCGAAGAACCCGCAGTTCGACACCCAGATGCAGGCCGGGTCGGCGAGCTTCGCCCAGTCCGGCTGGCGTGACGCGATGAACATGTACCTCGAGCTGCAGAAGCGCGGGTTCTTCAACGACAACCCCAACGGCACCACGTTCGAGCAGCAGACCTCGATGGTGGCGACCGGCAAGGCGGCCATGGCCATTCAGGTCTCGGCGGTGCTGCCGGACTACCGCAAGGCCGCCGCGAGCGCCGACGACCTGGGGATGTTCCCGTTCCCCGGAGCGGAGACCGCCGCGGACGTGTGGATCCCCGCGGGTGTCGTCGTCGGTCTCGGGGTCAGCGCGCGGAGCAAGAACCTCGACGCGGCCAAGGCCTTCATCGAGTTCCTCGGCAAGCAGGAGAACATCGATCGTTGGGCCGCGTCCGTCGCCTGCATCCCGCTCAAGCGCAGCGCGAGCTCAAAGATCGACCCGGTCCTGGAGTCGTTCCTGCCTCTCATCGAGGGCAACAAGGCGGTGCCGTTCATGGACCAGGCATGGCCGAACTCCGAGGTGCAGCCCACTCACTTCGCCGTCGTCCAGGAACTGCTGGCCGGCAAGACCACGGTCGACAAGGGCCTGGCGAAGATGGACGAGATCTACCGGAAGAAGTAGTAGTGACCCTGACCACTCGTCGCTCCGCCACCCCGGCGGCGGCCCGGCCCGTAAAAAAGGGCCGCCGCCGGGGGGCGAGGTTCATGACGCCTCCGTGGTGGTTCGCCGCCCCCGCCCTGATCGTCTACGCGCTGGTCGTGCTCTACCCGAGCATCTCCGGGATTCTCTATGCGTTCACCGACTGGAGCGGCATCGGCGGCAAGTCGTTCAACGGCCTGGAGAACTTCCGGACGCTGTTCCACGACGACCGGGCCGTCGGCTCGGTGCGCAACACCCTGCTGCTGACCGTCGCGATCGTCATCGTGCAGAACGGCCTCGGCCTGCTGCTCGCGCTCGGGGTCCACTCGCGGATCAAGTCGCGAACCCTGCTGCGGGTCATCTTCTTCGCGCCCGCGGTCGTGAGCCCCGTGATGGTGGCCTTCCTCTGGAAGTACGTCTACAACCCCGACCCGCATTCCGGGCTCAACGGCATC
The DNA here is from genome assembly GCA_025964575.1 of Actinomycetes bacterium. Classification (GTDB taxonomy): domain Bacteria; phylum Actinomycetota; class Actinomycetes; order Streptosporangiales; family Streptosporangiaceae; genus Actinomadura_E. Next base: position 33,853 of record JAOPYO010000383.1, on the reverse strand, counting down.
CTGGGCGCGGTCGGTCTCGGCGGGCTCCGGCAGGACTGGCTCGGTGACCCCTCGCTGGCGCTGTGGTCGGTCGCCGGGACGGTGGTGTGGCAGTACGCCGGGTACTCGATGGTGATCTTCCTGGCCGGGTTGGAGGGGGTTCCGCAGGATCTGCACGAGGCCGCGATGATCGACGGCGCCGGGCGCTTCCAGCGCTTCCGGTACATCACCTGGCCGCTGCTCGCCCCCTCCGTCACCATCAACGTCATGCTCTCGACGATCGGCGGCCTCAAACTCTTCGATCAGGTGTACGCCGCCACCAACGGCGGACCCGGCTACGCGAGCGAGACGCTGTCGACGGTGCTCTACAAGCAGGCGTTCGTCTATGGCAAGTACGGCTACAGCACCGCGATCGCGCTCGTGCTCGCCCTGTGCGTCGCGGCGGTGTCACTCGTACAGATCTACTACCTCCGAGGCAGGGAGGTCACCTCATGAGACCCCGGTACGGATTCCGCACCTTTCTGCTGGAACTGGTCATGATCGCGACGGCGCTCGCCTTCCTGTTCCCCGTCTACGCGCTGGTCACGCTGTCGCTGAAGGACAAGCACCAGATCGCGTCGGCGCCGCTGTCACCGCCCACCTCGCCGACGCTGGACAACTTCTCCGCCGCGTGGTCGTCGGCATCCCTGGGTTCCGCGCTTCTGAACAGCACGATGATCACGGTCGCCAGCCTGGTGGCGCTCATCGCTCTCGGCTCCTTCTGCGCGTACTTCCTCGCCAGGTGCGCCTCGCGGCTCGGGTACTGGCTGTACGTCCTGTTCCTGCTCGGCATCGTGCTGCCGTTCCAGCTCGGCATGATCCCGCTGTTCAAGCTCGTCGACTCGCTCGGCCTGCTCGGCAGTTACCAGGGGATGATCCTTTTCTATACCGGCATCCAGCTGCCGTTCACCGTGTTCCTGTACACGGGGTTCATCCGGGCGCTGCCGCGTGACTACGCCAGCGCCGCGCAGATCGACGGCGCGAACCACCTGCAGGCCTTCACCAAGGTCGTGTTCCCGCTTCTGCGGCCCATCACCGGCACGGTGCTGATCCTCAACGCGGTGTTCATCTGGAACGACTTCTTCACGCCGCTGCTCTACCTCGGCGGCTCCGCCAAAGAGACCGTGCCGGTGCGGGTCTTCTCCTTCGTCGGCCAGTACGTCTCCGACTACGGGCTGGTGTTCGCCGGTCTCGTCCTCGCGGCGCTGCCGATCCTCGCCGTTTTCCTGGTGCTGCAGCGCTACGTCATCAAGGGCTTCGCCAGCGGGCTGAAGGGCTGACATGCCTCCCGGAGAGAGAGTGTTTCCCACGCGGCTGGCCGAGGTCCTGGAGTCGCCGCCGCGCGCCTTCTCCCCGACGGCCATCTGGTGGTGGAGCGGTGAGCCCCTCGACCGGCGGCGGCTGCGCCGACAGCTGGAGCGGTTCGCCGACGGCGGGGTGTACAACCTCGTCGTCATGAATCTGGCGCCTTCCGGCCCGATGTTCGGCTCGGACGCGGACGATCCGCCGTTCTTCTCCGAGGCCTGGTGGGAACTGCTCGACGGGGTCTGTGACGACGCCGAGGAGCTGGGCACCTCACTGTGGTTCTACGACCAGCTCGGCTTCTCCGGAGCGGATCTACAGGCCCGGCTGGTGCGGGACGTCCCCGCCTACGCCGGGCGGTGGCTGTCCCCGGGCGGCCAGGTCACGACCCGCGGCTTCGATTACCTGTCGGCGGACGCCTGCGCCGCCCTGCTGGATCGGGTGCACGGCGAATTCGAGCGGCGCCTGGGGCACCGGTTCGGTACCGTGATCGCGGGGTCGTTCCAGGATGAGCTGCCGTCCCTGCCCACTTGGTCGGACGAGTTCGCCGCGGAGTTCGGCGCTCGGCGCGGATACGACCTGACGCCGGTCATGCCGGTGCTGTGGAAGGACGGGGCGGAGGCGTATCAGGTCCGCAGGGACTTCCACCTCACCCGCGCGGAGCTGGCAGAGGAGGCGTTCTTCCGCCCGCTCGCCGAATGGCACGAACGGCACGGGCTGCTGCACGGCTGCGACCAGCAGGATCCGGCCCGCGCGGGGCATCCCGTCGACGGGGTCCGGCTCTACGCCGACTACACCCGGACCCACCGGTGGTTCGGCGCACCCGGCTCCGACCACCATGGCGACGCACGGATCCACTCCTCACTCGCCCATCTGTACGGGCGCTCCCGGACCTGGATCGAGGCGTTCCATTCCAGCGGCTGGGGCGGCACGCTGGAGGAGACGTTCGACTGGCTGCTGCCATGGCTACGGGCCGGCGCGACCCTCTACAACCCGCACGCCGTCTACTACACGACGAAGGGCGGATGGTGGGAGTGGGCGCCACCCTCCACCGACTGGCGGCAGCCCTACTGGCGTCACCACCGGGTCTTCGCTGACGCGGTGACCCGGCTGTGCGCGGCGCTGTCGCTCGGCCGGCACGTGTGCGACGTCGCGGTTCTGTTCCCGACCGCCACAGCGCAGGCGGGGACGCGGCTCGATGGCGTCGACTCGGAGGCCGCCCGGGCTCAGCGGGTTTACCGGGAGCTCGTCGGCGACATGGCGTGGTTCCGGATGACACCCGGAGCACTCGACCGGCTTCGGATCGACGCTGACGTGATCGACGACGACTCGGTGGGGCGGGCCGCGATCTCCGGCGGACGGCTGCGCGTCGCCGACGAGGCGTACGCCGTGATAGTACTGCCCGCCTGCACCGTGGTCGAGGAAGTGACGGCCAGGAGACTCACCGAGTTCGCCGCGGCGGGCGGTCTGGTGATCGCGGTCGGCGCGCTCCCGGAGCACGGAGTGGGAGATCCCGGCGCGGACGCGGACGCGGCCGTCGCCCGGCTCAGGTCCCTGTGCCGGTTCGTCGAGTCCGCCGACGATCTGGGCCCGCTGCTGGAGCACGCGATCCGGGTCGACGCACCCGTGCCATCGCTCGTCCGCGAGGTGGACGGCGCGACCCTGGTCTTCTTGCCCGCGGCCTCTCCAGCCGCCAGCCGAGTCTCGGTGGAACGCCCCGAGGAACGCGGCGCGGACCTCGGCTGGCTGGATGTCACCTATGACTTCGACCCCGGCCGCTACGCGTCCGAGATGCGCGTCCGGGTGCGAGGTGTATCGGGCCGACCGCTGGTCGTCGGTCCGTTCGGCGGGCCCCCGCGGCCGCTGCCGTACGAGAGGAGGGGCGATGTCACCGAACTCGTGGTGCCCTTCGATGACGGTCCCGCAGCCCTCCTCGTCTTCTCCGACCCGCGGCGGGTCGCCGATCCAGGGGCCTGCGAACCGGCGGCCCGTCCCACGCCGGCGGACGAGACCGACCTTGGACACCGCTGGGAGATGGAGCTGATCCCGACCCTGGACAACACGTGGGGCGACTTCGCGCGACCGGCCGGGGACCTGCCCACACTGTCTCGGTGGGCGGTCCGGCACCGGGTGGAGCGGGACGGCGAGGACGGCCTCCGGGACGGTTGGGCGACCGGCGACGACTCCGGCTGGGGGACGGCGTACGCGACGTTCGGATCGCATGGCCTGTGGACGGGGCCCGGAGATCCAGGGTGGCGGCCGGCGATCTACTCGTCGTCGCGCGGCATCCACAAGGACCCGATCCATCGCGACACGCTCGGGCCCAAGGGGCATGTGCCCGAGGAGTTCCTCGACTTCGGCGAGGTCGGCGCCGGACGGGCCGTGCTCTTCCGTGCCGCGCTGACCGTACCGGAGGAGAGCGGGTTCCTGGCGGTGGGAGCGCCCGCGGCCAAGACCGCCTGGGTGGATGGCGCAGAGGTGGAGCTCGACGACTGGGGCTATCTCGCCATCGCCCCCGACCGGCTGCCCCCGGGCAGGCACGTCCTGGACCTGCGGCTCGTGCCGGAGGACGACGGGTGGCTGCGAGCCCACGTCACGGTCGTCCGGGATCCGGAACGTTACCGCAGGCCTGAGTGGATCACCGTCGGCGGTACACCGGTCCCCGGAGCCGAGATCACGCTCACGGCGGTGGTCTCTCCAGGTGCCGGCCCGGTCCTCCAGGTGGCCTCGGCCGTGCCGTGCCGGGCCCTGGTCAACGGTGTCGAGGTGGGCAGGCAGGGCGGGTTCGACCCGTACGCGGAGCAGGCCGTGCCGAGGGCCGGACGCTACGACGTGGCTCACGCCCTGCGGCCAGGGAGCAACGAGCTGACGCTCCACCTCGCGGAGGGCGAGACGCCCCCTGCGGTGCTGGTGGACGGCTGTGCCGTCTCCGGACGGGACTGGCGGGCGACGCGTGATGGCGCCGAGGTTCCGGTCCTGCCCCGTCGGCGGCAGCACGGTGACCCCGCCGCACTCCACCTGTGGCGCCGCCCGCATCCGCTCCCCGGGGCGGCCTGGCTCGAGGACGACGGCCACGATGGAACGGTCCTGCCCGTGGTGCTCGCCGACCCGGATCCCGACGGTCAGGTGGAGTGGTTGCGCTTCACGGTGCCGCCCGGCGCCACCATGATGGAGCTCGCCGTCCATGGCGATGTCACCGTTTTCGTGGACGGGGAGGAGTCGGTCACCGCGATCGGGACCCCCGCACGGCTGGCGGTCGACCTCACGGCGGGTACCTCCGGCGGTCCGACGGCTCAGCGCTCGGCCGCGCTCCGCATCCGCACCCGGCCCGGCTTCACGGCGGGCGCCACGCTGCCGGGTCCCGTGGAGTTCCGGGTCGGGACGGGCCTCATCGAGCTGGGGGACTGGCAGAGCGTCGGCCTGGCGGAGTACAGCGGGGGAGTCCGGTACCGGACCCGGGTCGAGGCGGCGGGGCCGTTCTCGAACGCGGTGATCGACCTGGGTGCGGTCCGGGGCACCGCCGAGGTGGTCGTCAACGGACGTTCCCTCGGAATCCGGGTCTGTGCCCCGTATGCCTTCGAGGCGACCAGTGCGCTCCAGACCGGCGTGAACGAGATCGAGGTCCTGGTCTTCGGCACGCTCGCGCCGTACCTCGACGCCGCGAGCCCGACGCACTTCGTGTTCCCGGGTCAGCGGGTATCAGGTCTCATGGGTCCGGTGCGGATGCGTTGGTCCTCGCCTATGTGAGGGAGGCCAGGAAGGTACGGGTGCGCCGGCCGTCCTCGCCGGTCGTGAACTCGCCCGCGACGAAGTCGGTGACACCGGCCTTGGCAAGGGCCTCGACCTGGGCGCCGACGGCGTCCTCGTCGCCCACGATGGCCACGTCTTCGGGGCCGGCGACGCCCTCACGGTCGAGCATGGCGCGGTAGGACGGCAGGAGGCCGTACACCTCGAAGGCCTTGGCGGCGCGGGCCCTGGCGCCGTCGAGGTCGTCGGTGACGCAGACCGGCAGGATGCAGACGACCCTCGGGTCCGGGCGCCCGGCGGCATGCGCGGCCGCCGTGATCGTCGGCACGACGTGGTCGCGTACGGTCTCGGGGCCGGTCATCCACAGCACCGTGCCGTCGGCCCGTTCGCCCGCCAGCTTGAGCATCCTGGGTCCCAGCGCGGCCAGCACCACCGGCGCCCGGCCCACCCGCGGGGTCGACAGCCCGATGTGCCCGGCCAGGGTCTCACCGGTGAAGTCCGCCTGCTCGCCGTTCAGCAGCGGCAGCAGGATCGAGAGGTACTCGTCCATGTGCCGGACCGGCTTGCCGAAGTCGTACCCGTACATGTTCTCGATCACGATCTGATGGGAGAGCCCGATCCCGAGGGTGAGCCGGCCCCCGACCGCCAGAGCCGTGGTCAGCGCCTGCTGGGCGAGGGCGGCGGGATGGCGCGGGTAGGTGGGGACCACCGAGGTGCCGACCTCGATCCCGGGCACCTGGCTGCCGGCCACCGCCAGCGCGGTCAGCGTGTCCAAGCCGAAGATGTGCGACGCCCAGGCCGAGGCGAAGCCGTCGTCGGCCGCACGCCGCAACTCGTCGCGGAGCTTGACGAGGGCGTCCGGCCCGGTGGGCTCGTTGAGGGACACTCCGATGCGCATAACGGCCTCCGTACGGTCAGGATCTTCCCTACCTGACGGTAGCCCGCAGCTGCCAGGCCGCTCCAGGAGGGGCCCGCTATGCGGAAAGGACCAGTTCATGCTCCGTCTCGCGCAGGGCCGCGGCCCTGCGCTCGCGGGAGGGGCCGGTGAGCAGGTGTCCGAGCGTCGCCAGCATGCCGAGCGCGCCGCAGATCACCCAGTGCCAGTCGCCCAGCCGCTGCAGGCTCATGCCGCCCAGCGCCGGCGCGACGAAGCCGGCGATCGGGAAGCTCAGATAGAAGACCGCCTGATAACGCCCGCGCAGCTCGATCGGGGACAGCTCGGCGATGGTCGCGGCATTGGGTGGGGCGGCCAGCATCTGCCCGACCGTCCAGACGGCCGCCGCCGCCAGATAGACCGGGACGACGTCGGCCGTGGCCACCAGGGCGACGCCCGCGGCGACCAGGGCGTTGGCGGCGGCCAGCACCCTGGCCTTGGGGCGCCCCCCGATGAGACGCGGTACGAACAACTGCCCGCACACGATCAGCACTCCGGTGAAGCCCATCACCAGCCCGTACACCGACGGCCGCAGGTGATCCCCGGCCATGGCGAGCGGCAGGATCGTCGAGGTCTGCATCGTGAGGATGGCCAGCACCAGGGTGAGTCCGACGAAGACCAGGTAGGGCCGGTCGGTGAGAGCGGTGCCCAGCCCACGCCGCCTCCCGGCCTCCTTCTGGACGGCCCGGACCGGCAGGGTCTCGGGCACCCTGGAGGCCAGCACCAGGAGCGTGATGAAGGTGGCGCCCGCCTCGACGAGGAACAGCGGCGTGAACCCGACCTCGGCCAGCAGCCCGGCCAGTGGAGCCGCGATGGCCGTTCCCAGGTTGAACGCCCAGAACTCCAGGTTGAAGGCCTTGGTCCGGCGTGCCTCGGGCACGACGTCCACCATCGCGGCGATGAGCGGCGGGCCGACCATCGTCTGCGCGGCGCCGACCAGGCCGGTGAGCACGGCGATCGCCGGCACCCAGGGCGCGAAGGCCAGCCCAAGCAGGAGCAGGGTGGTGGCCGTATGGCTGGCCAGCAGGGTACGACGCCGGCCCCAGCGGTCGGCGAGGACTCCGCCGGCCAGCACGCCCACCGAGCCGCCGGCGCCATAGAGGCCGACCACCAGACCGGCCCCTGCCGTGTCGAGGCCCCGCTTCTGGACCAGATACAGCGAGAGGAAGATGACGCCGAAGCCGCCGATCTTGTTGATCAGAAACCCGGCCCACAGGTACCAGAATGTGCCGGGCAGACCGCCGATGTTCGCGCGATACCAGGCTCGCACTCCTACCTCCTCTGTTAGGAAACCTAACAGATACTAGAGGAATCGCCGGGCTGCTCTTCGGCCGGGAAGCGCGGCGGCCATTCCGTCAGGTCGAAGAGGCGGTGCGGCGGGAGCGTGCGCAGCCGTACGGCCGAGGCGATGGGATCCCCGGCCAGCGTGGCGGTGTCGAAGTCCCGGCACTCCGCCAGCGTGAGCACCCCGCACAGCAGCGTGTCCTGGGTGCGGACGATCACGACTGGGCCGATCTGAGCGAATCCCTCGCCGGTCGCGTTGACGGCGTGCAGCAGGCTCTGCAGCGCGGCCACGTCGTCCTCGGCGGGATCCTCGGCGGGTGAGGCCATGTCGGAACGCAGTGACTGCAGCACGTCGGCGAAGTGCTGCCGGAGCCATCGGGGGCTCCTGCCGGTCAGATAGTAGACCTCCTGCGGTCGTGCGCCGCCCATGGAGACCTTGAAACGCAGCTCGAGATCATGGTGCCGGGTGCACTGCTCGAAGATCTGGACCAGCGCGCCCTGGAACTCGGTGGTGGCGCAGGCGATCGCGCCGCGGATCGTCTGGGTGTCGGCGGCGCGCTCGCCCAGCGTCTCGGCGGTCTCCTGGTCCAGCTGGGCGAGGGTGTGCCGCAGGAGGTCGGCGACGACCTCGTCCACCGTCTGGAACGCCTGAGTCAGCCGCCGCTGAAGCCCGTTGATCCGGTCCCGGTCGTCCTCCAGGGCGTTCACCTGCCCGATCGCCTGATGCAGGTCCTGGCCGAGCCCGCCCACCCGGGCCTGGAGATCGCGCTCCACCTGAACGATTCTGAGCCGCAGTCCGCCCAGATCGTCTTCCAGTGTGTGCAGGCGGGTCTCCTGTTCGGTCTCGAAGATCTCGTCCTTGCGCTGCGCGGCCTCCAGCTTCCGCATGCGCTCCTCGAAGGTGCTCTTCACCTCCTGGCGCAGCGCCTCGCGTTCCCGTGGCCCGACGATGAACGCCATGACCATCTCCAGCCCGGCCACCGCCAGGCACGCGAGTCCTATCAGCACGGTCATGACACTCCTCGAAGATGCGGACTCTGCCGAGGAATTTAGGCCACCGGCCCGCCGAGTAAGGGGCGATCCGCCGCAAAAGGTTCGACTATTGAGCCGGTGCGGGGACCGGCTCGGCCTGTGATCGCCGGAGCGCCCGGGTGGCGAACAGGCCGACGGGGACCGGCGCCCAGTAGGTGATCGCGCGGAAGAGGACGACCGCCTGCAGTGCGTGGCCGGCCGACACCTCGGCACCGCCCAGTGCGGCGATCAGCGCGGCCTCGGTCGAGCCGATCGCGGCGGGGACGGGCAGCGCCGAACCGGCCGCGGCACCGATGAAGTACGCGGCGAGCAACGTCATCAGCTCGCCCGGTGCGGAGGCGCCCGGCACCGCCAGCACACTCAGCGCGAACGCCAGGCTCAGCACCAGGGTGGTGGCGGCGGTGGCGGTCACCGTGACCAGCAGGTCGCGCGGCCGCCGGAGCAGCTCCGCCATGGCGGTCAAGGTCTGCGCGAGGGTGGTGATCAACCGGCCGGAATCGCCGCGCATGCGCCACCAGGCGAACGCCACCAGGGCGATGACGGTACCAATGGCCGCCAGGAGCCAGGGGAGTGGCAGCCGATCGGCGGTCTGGGCCGTATGCGAGCCGAGCGCCGTCAGCACCTGGGCTCCGCCTCCGCCGGTCCAGTGTCCCACCGTGAGGACCGCGAGGAACAGCAGCAGGTCACCAAGGGCGGTGGCAGCCTGCAGTGCCGTCACGCTCGCGATCGCCCGAGGCGCGGGCACACCACGGCAGGTGAGATAACGGACGTTGACGGCGGCCGCGCCGATCCCGCCCGGGGCGAGCCGGTTCGCGGCGGCCGCGGTGAACTGGGTCAGTGTCGCCTCCCGCAGTGGGAGCCGCCGTCCGGCGACCGACTGCAGTGCGAGGGCCGAGGCGACATAGTGCAGCACGGACAGCAAGATCAGGACGGGCAGAAAGCCCCAATGCAGGGCAAAGGTCTCCACGCCTCGAGATATCGGCTCGCCGGCTGACCAGGGCATGGCCAGGCGATTCCGCTCAGAAGAACATCAACGGTCGGCTTGCCGGGATGCGCGTCTGAGCGGTCCGATCCACGCTCGGCCCCCGGTCGCCGCAGGGCACTGGTGAGCCGCCCGGCGGGACACCCCGGGAGGCTCGGTCGCGGTCGCCTTGATCGCCACACTGACCAGGGACACCAGCAGCGCGACATCGCTGTCGCTGTCCAGTCGGACGCTCACCCAGTCCTCGCTGGGCTCCACCTCCACCCGGCCGGAGTGCAGCAGCGCGTCCTCCATCCGCAGGATGACCGGACGGGTGAGCCGGACGTGCGCGCCGCCCGGGGTGTGCAGGTGCACGATCTGATGGGTGTTGACGCTGAGACCGACGCCCATCCCACAATCGGCGCGGCTCGCGCTGACCGACGGCCAGGCGGCCACCTGTGCGATGACCCGGTCGATGTAGGAGCCTTCCCTGGTGACGCCCATAGCCGCATCGTTCACCCCTGGACCCCGCAAGCGGAACGGCCTGAGGCCAAATCGTTACCCGCTCGGTCATCTTCACGTTGCGTCCGGTTCAGCGGGGGGCGCTAGGAGGAGCTGAGCAAGCGCTAGGTTCATTTCATGACCACTCTCGGCAGGCCTTGAGAGGCGGGCCTTGAGAAGGCAGGCGATCCCGGGGACACTGGCCCGGCCGATCCGGGGCCCGCCACGTTCGCCGACGGGCTCGCCACCCGGCGGGTTCTCGACGCAGTCCGTCGCTCCGCCGCCGAACAGGCCTGGATCACGCTCTGACCTCCCCGGCGCCGTATCGTCGGGAGAGTCAGGTGCCGTTCGGGAAGGGTGTGGCGATGCTCGTAGCGTTCTCGGTGACCCCGCTGGGAGTCGGTGAAGAGGTCGGCGAGATCGTCGCCGAGGCCGTACGGGTCGTACGCGCGAGCGGGCTGCCCAACCGGACCGACGCCATGTTCACCACCGTCGAAGGTGAGTGGGACGAGGTCATGGAGGTGGTCCGGCAGGCGGTCGCGGCCGTCGAGGTACGCGCTCCCCGGGTCAGCCTCGTGATCAAGGCCGATATCCGGCCCGGCGTGACCGACGGGCTGACCGCCAAGGTCGAGTCCGTCGAACGCCATCTGAGTGGCGGATGACCCCGGGGGAGTCCCTTCGGTCGCTGCCCGTCCGGCCCGCGGTTCCCGCGCTGCACGCCGCACTGGACGCGGCCGGGGTGGCGGTGCTGGCGGCGCCGCCAGGCACCGGCAAGACCACGCTGGTGCCGCTGGCCCTGGCCGGGCTGCTGGCCGATCTGCCCGGTGGCCCGGACCGGCCCCGCCGGGTGGTGGTCGCCGAGCCGCGCCGGCTGGCCGTCAGAGCCGCAGCTCGCCGGATGGCGTGGCTGCTGGGCGAACAGGTCGGCGACCGGGTGGGCTTCACCATGCGCGGGGAGCGCAAGGCCGGCTCCCTCATCGACGTGGTCACCACCGGGGTGCTGCTCCAGCGGCTGCAGCGTGACCAGGAGCTGGCCGGAACCGACGTCGTGCTCCTCGACGAATGCCATGAGCGGCACCTCGACGCGGACACCGCCCTCGCCTTCCTGCTCGATGTGCGGGCGACGCTCCGGCCCGACCTGCGGCTGGTCACCGCCTCGGCCACCGCCGACACCGCGTCCTGGTCCCGGCTGCTGGGCTCTCCTGCCGACCCCGCACCCGTCGTGCGGACCGCGGCCGTGCTGCACCCGGTGGAAGTGGTGTGGGCGCCGCCGCCGCGCCCCGTACGGCCCGCGCACGGGACGCGGGTCGATCCGGTCCTGCTGGACCATGTCGCCGCCACCGTCCGCCGGGCCCTCGCCGAGCGGACCGGGGACGTGCTGTGCTTTCTGCCGGGGGTGGGGGAGATCGGCCGGGTCGCCGGGGCTCTGCCCGGGGTCGAGGTGCTCCAGGTGCACGGTCAGGCGCCCGCCGCGGTCCAGGACGCGGTGCTACGGCCCGGCCGGCACCGCCGGGTGGTTCTGGCCACCTCGGTGGCCGAGTCGAGCCTCACCGTGCCCGGCGTACGGATCGTGGTCGACTCGGGGCTGGCCCGTGAGCCGCGCACCGACCATGCCCGGGGGCTGAGCGCGCTGACGACCGTACGCCTGTCGAAGGCCACCGCGGAGCAGCGGGCCGGCCGGGCCGGGCGGGAGGAACCGGGCACGGTGTATCGCTGCTGGACGGCGGCCGAGCACGAACGGCTGCCGGACCGGGCCCGGCCGGAGATCGAGCTGGCCGACCTCACCGGTTTCGCCCTGCAGGCGGCCTGCTGGGGCGATCCGGATGCCGCCGGTCTGGCGCTGACGGACGCCCCGCCCGCGACCGCGCTGGATAGCGCCAGGGAGACCCTCCGCGCCATCGGGGCCGTGGAGCTCTCGGGAAAGGTCACCGAACGCGGCCGCCGAATGGCCCGGGTCGGGGTGCATCCGCGGCTGGCCAGGGCGTTGCTGGACGGTGCCGACCTGGTGGGTCCGCAGGCGGCGGCCGAGGTGGTGGCCCTGCTATCGGACCGCCTGCCGCGCGAGGCCGGCGACGATCTGACGGCCGTGTGGCGGACCCTGCGCCGGGGCGGCGACGGCTCCTCCGCCCGGTGGCGCCAGGAGACACGGAGGCTGCTCCAATCCACCCGTGATCTTGCGGGTGATGCCGGCGCGCAGAGCCTCCCGACGCGCCTCCGGCACGACGCGAAGATCACGGCTGGATCGGGGGACGACGGGGTCGCGGGGATGGTGGTGGCGCTGGCGTTCCCCGAGCGGGTGGCCCGAGGCCGCCCGGACGCCGCCGGCTATCTCATGGTCTCCGGGACCGGGGCCGAGCTCGCACCGTCCTCGGCGCTGAGCGCGGCCCGGGCGCCCTGGCTGGCGATCGCCGTCGCGGACCGGCCCACGGGTTCGGCCTCCGCACGGGTCCGCCAGGCGGTGGTCATCGACGAGGACATCGCCCGGCTGGCCGCGGCTCCGCTGCTCACGGCGGGCGAGGAGGTCCGCTGGAGCGCGTCGGAGAAGGAGGTCATCGCCCGCAGGCTCGAGCGGCTCGGTGCCATCGAGCTGTCGGCCGTGCCGCTGCGCCGGCCCGATCCTCGGCTGGTCCACACCGCGCTGCTGGAGGGCCTGCGCAGGGAAGGACTCACCCTGCTGACCTGGACCCCGGACGCCACCGCGCTACGCGAGCGGCTGGCCTTCTGCCACCGCGTGCTCGGCGACCCATGGCCGCAGGTGGACGACGAGGCGCTGCTGGGCCGGGCCGAGGAGTGGCTGGACCTGTCGAAGGCGCGGCGCCGTGCCGATCTGGCGCGGCTCGATGTAGCGGCGGCCCTGCGGGGTCTGCTGCCGTGGCAATGCGCGGCCCGGCTGGACGAGGTCGCGCCCGAGCGGGTCACCGTGCCCACCGGTTCGAGGATACGGGTCGACTATGCGGGAGAGCAGCCGGTGCTGGCGGTGAAACTGCAGGAGCTCTTCGGCTGGGAGGCCGCACCGCGTCTGGCCGACGGCAGGGTTCCGTTGGTGATCCACCTGCTCTCCCCGGCGGGGCGCCCCGCCGCGGTGACGGCCGACCTGGCCTCGTTCTGGCGCGAGGGCTATCGAGGCGTACGGGCCGAACTCCGTGGCCGCTATCCCCGGCATCCCTGGCCGGAGAACCCGGCGACGGCGATTCCAACCCGCCGCACCAACCCCCGGAAGTGACCTCAGGCCACCTCGGGCCGGACCCGCAGCCGGCCCACAGGCGGAGCCGGTTCGTCCAACAACGGCCGCCCCACCGGCAGGCCGTACATCCGTCCTGGAGCTGGAGTCTGCGGACGTGGGCGGTGCCGAGGGCCTGGTCCGGGCGATCAACGGTCGGGTCGCGCGTTAGGCTGATTTGGTGAGCCCCCAGAGCCGAAGCCGAAAGAAGCCCACGTCACAGCGGTCCCCGCGCACTCGTGCCGTCGCGGGGCTAGGGCTTGCGCTGCCCGGGCTGGAGGAGTTGTACGCGGCGTTTCTGCACGCCTCGGAGGAACTGGTCGCGTTGGCGGGGCCGTTGCAGGCGGAGCTGTGGACCTCCACGCAACTCGGGGTGCTGGAGCGGGCCGCACCCGACAGCGGGGCCCACCGGCGAGCGCTGGGCGATCTCGTCGGTTATCTCCGGCGGAGTGAGACGCCGGGTGCGCACGTGTTCCTGCGGGCCTTCGCCGCGATCGGCCCGCAGGAGTTGCGCGCCGACGCCGCGAAGGCAGCGGACGGGACGGCCGGGCGTCCCGGCGGGTCCGTGCCGGCCTGGGTGCCCGCGTTGGGCCGAGTGCTGCCGGGCGAGACCTGGCTGATCCAGGACGGCTCACTGGGCGGCGATCAGATCGTCTGCGAGTTCCGCTACGTCGATGGCGGTGGGCCGCTGCACGCTCTGCTGGTGCAGGTGACGCAGGGCAGGGCGACCCAGCTCCTGGCCATCGGCGACGTGCCCGGGATGATGGCGCAGGTCCGCCAGGGAGTGGCGGCGGAGGAGTGCGCCGTGCTGCGGCTGGATCCCGCGGCGGCCGGGGCCCGGCTGCGGGCGGCCCTCGGCGGGGACCCCGACCCGCACCCGGAGGAGTACCACGCGGCCCTGGCCTTCGCCCGGCACCGGATCGAGGCGCTGCCCTAGGCGCCTGCGCTGAAGCGGAGGTGCCGAAGCTCCTCGGCCACGTCCTCGGGCGGCGCGCCCAGGTCGTAGGAGCTGAGCAGATGTAGCCTTTCGCCGGTGTCGATCTCGACCAGCCGGGTGGTCCGCCCGAGACGCTGCCGCTCACCCAGCCGGATCGACTGCACCTCGGCCCAGGGGATGTGCCGGCGGCCGGCGAAGCCGCGGATCACGGTCACGCCGCTTTCGTCGGCCGCGAGGCGCACCGGTGCCAGGACATCGCGTGCCGCGAGCACGAGGAAACCGGTGGCGGCGATCCCGGCCAGCAGCACCAGTCCCCGGTCGCCGGCCAAGATCCCGGAGAAGATCGTGATCACCGTGAACAGCACGGCGCCCGCCATCTTCACCAGGGGATGCGCGGGCGCCACCCGCCACTGCCGCGAGGGCCGTCCACCGAGATCGTCCACGTCACCAGCATAGAGTTCCGGTCACGCGCCGTATGCGGCGGTTAAAGGATCATAAAAGACGAGGGGCCTCAGCGGGTGAGGTCGACGCTCCGCACGCCGTCGATGGCCAGCAGTCGTTCGCTGATGACCGTGAGGGTCTGCCCTCTCTCGATCCGCGCCAGGAGGTACAGGACGGGCCCGGCCACGGAGTGCGTCACCCGTGTCACGCGCGAGGCGGGCAGAAGCGCGCGGATGGCTTCTTCGGCGGCGCTCGGTGCCACCCCGGCCGCGAGCTCGATCGTCAGCTCCAGCGTCCGGCGGGGCGAGAACTCGGCTCTCTTGAGCAGCCGGAGCACGGTCAGCGCCAGCGCCGTCGCCACGATCGCGGCGACCCACGCGTGCAGGCCGACGGCCACGCCCGCCGCCGCGGTCACCCAGAGCGAGGCGGCCGTGGTCAGCCCGTGCACGGACGCGCCCTCCCGCAGGATCGCCCCGGCGCCCAGGAAGCCGATCCCCGTGACGACCTGGGCGGCCACCCGGGTCGGGTCGGTGTGCAGGATGTCCGCGCCCGCAACGGTGAAGAGCGCCGAGCCCAGCGCGACCAGAATGTGGGTGCGCAGCCCGGCCGACTGGGCGTCGAGCTCACGCTCGAGCCCGATGGCACCGCCCAGCCCTGCCGCCACCCCTATCTGAAGCAACGTCATCCAGTGCACGTTCAGACGCTACTCCGCACCGCGAGCGCCAGATAACGGTCGGGTGCGTCGTCATAGCCGGTCAGCGACCAGCCGGTCCGCTCGAGGACGGGCCGCAGGTTGGGCTCGGCCCGGATGTCGTCGGCGCGCAGGGCATGTCCTCGCCGCGCGGCGAGAGCGGCGCGGCCGACGGGGTGGAACATCGCCAGCCGGCCGCCGGGCCGGGTGACGCGGGCGAGTTCGGCCAGCGCCGCCTCCGGGTCGGGCAGGTGGGAGAGCAGCCCGGCGGCCAGGACGGCGTCCACGCGGGCGGTTCCGAGGGGGAGACACAGGGTGTCGGCGAGGAGCAGTGCCGCGTGCTCCCCGCGGCCCTTCTCCGCGGCGACGTGCAGCATCTCGGGGGTGAGGTCGACGGCGATCACGCTCCCGGTGGTGCCCACGGCCCGGCGCAGCAGCGGGAGAGCGCGGCCGGTGCCCGACCCCGCGTCCAGCACGGTCTGCCCTTCGGCCGGTCCCAGCTCGGCGATGGCCGCGGCGAAGGCGGGCTCGTCGTCGGGGAACTTCTCCTCCCAGGTGGCGGCACGAGCGGCGAAGAACTCCATGGAACTCAATCAATCACACGTCCGCGCTCGGTCCCGGTCAGGGACCAGGCAGGAGAGTCCACGGCCGGTGGGCGCACGCACGTGAACGTGGCCCGCGCATGGCGCGCGCAGTAGCGGCGGACCGACGGGTGGATGAGCCGGCTGACGAGTCCGTGCGATTCCACTCCGACCACGAGCAGATCACCCTCACGCGCCAGGTCCACGAGGGTCCGCGCGGCGTCGCCGACCAGCGGCAGCATGCGCAGGCGGACATCAGAGAGAGCATCCCCGGCCACCTCGTCGAGCAATCGCCCCACCAGCGCCCAGCCACTGGTCCGCGCGCTGGCGATCACGTCCGGCAGGGCGCCGCCGATCGCCACGCCGGCGTTGTACGGCATCGGCGCGACGTGCACGACGAGCAGTGGAGCCCGCCGGAGCCTGGCCTCGCCGATCGCCCACGCGAGGGCCCAGCGTGCGGCGTCGGAGTCGCGCACGCCGACGACCACGCGCGGCTCCTCGACTGCCGAGATGGGTGCCACGGCGGCCTCCTACCGGATATGAGCAACGGACCGATTGGTGGAGACATCCTCTGCCGATACGCGCCCCGCGTAAAGGGGTCGCTGACCGTCAGCTCGACCGGCGGGTCCAGAGGGGGGCGGTCCGGGCCCAGTCGGCGGTCCATTGGTCGAACCTGCGGCGGTCGAGGCGATGCCGGACCGCGACGTAGAGCAGGAAGCAGGGTATGGCGACCACCGTGAGGGAGGCCGTGCCCACCAGGGCGGCGTCGGCGATCGTCTGCCCATGGGCTCGGGGCCTGCGGGTGAGGTTCCCCGCCACATCGATCCAGATCTGCCGCTGTGAGCCGACCCGGTCGCCCTGGCGTTTCGGCGTTCCGCCGGACCGCAGGGTGCCATCGTTCGCCCGCCACCGCAGCAGGGCGACGGGGTGGAGGCCGCGGTCGGAATCGTCCGAGGAGAGATCGTTGGTGGCCACCACAGTGGCCATGACCGGGCGATGGGTCGCATGCTCCTGCCGTTCGGCCCGCAGCCCGGAGTCGTACGCCCGGCTCGTCGTCAGCCCCGCCAGCAGTGTGGCGACGATCAGGAACAGGGCTAGGAGGCCGAGGGCGACGACCGTCTGGATCCGGTCGACCGGCCGCCGCATGGGATTCCGATCACATCCCAGGAGCCGGATGGCGCGTCGGACCCGGAGTCGTCGCATGGATGCTCGTCCGCTCACCGGGCACCTCCTAACAGCCCAAAACAGACGTCTCTCTCAAACGGTAGATCGATTCCGGTCCATAGGGAATAGTCTCCCCGCGGCATGACATGGGCAACGAGCGTTGCATAGATTTGCCGATATGCATTTCGCCGTCTACCTGCCGCTGGCCGGGTCCGCGCTGCTCGGTCTGCTGGCGCCGTTGCTGGGCCGGTGGCTGCCACCGGCCACCGCGACCCGGCTACTGACGGCCGGAGGGGTGATGTGCGCCGCCGCCGGTCTGCTGGCGCTCGCCGCGCTCGCCTCCACCTTCGTGGGCCAGGTCCCGTTCGTGGCCGGGCTCGGCAGCTGGTCGGCGAGGCTGGTCGAGCTGCAGGACCCGGTGCCGGCGATGATCGCCGAAGTCGCGACCGTGGTGCTGGCGGTGGTCGGCATGGCCGTCCCCGTGACGCTGTGGCGCCGGACCGGTGCTCTGGTACGGGTCGTGCGCGCCGGCGCCGACGTCCCGGCTCGGGCCGACGGGCTGGTGGTCGTCGATACCCCCGAACCTCAGGCGTTCGCGCTGCCCGGACTGCCGGGGAGGCCCTCCCGCATCGTGGTGTCCACGGGCATGCTCCGGGTGCTGCGCGACGATGAGCACCGCGTGCTCCTGGCTCACGAGCGCGCCCATGTGCGGCACCATCATCACTGGTTTCGCCTGGCCTCGGTGGTGGCCACGGCGGCGAACCCGCTGCTGTTCCGGCTGCCGGCGGTGGTGGCCCAGACCACTGAGCGCTGGGCGGACGAGGAGGCCGCGGGCCGCGTCGGGGACCGGGGGCTGGCGGCCCGGGCCATCGCCCGTGCCGCCCTGGCCACGCGGCGGACCGGCGGCGCCGTATCCGCGGGCTTCGACCACGGTGACGTGCCCGTGAGGGTGCGGAGCCTGCTCGCAGGGCCCCCGCGGCGGCGCCCGGTGGTCGCCTTCGCGGTCATCATCGCGCTCCTGGCCTGCCTGGTGGCGGCAGGAGAGGCGCAGGCCGACATCGAGGATCTGTTCGAGCGGGCTCGGCACAGCTCGGCGTTATGATGGCCGGTACCTGCGCGGCCAATCGTGTGATCCACGGCTATCGAGGAGTGATCGTTAGTGTCGGACGGCCGTCATGACGGTGTGGGTCAGCCACGCCGCCGACCCGGCGAACTCGAATCCGAGGTCCTGGCCGCGCTCTGGGCCGCGAACAGGTCGTTGTCGCCGGCCGAGGTGCTCAAAGCCCTTGGTGGCGGCCTCGCCTATACGACCGTGGTGACCATCCTGACCCGAATGGTCGACAAGGGAGTGCTGACCCGGGCCAAGGTCGGCCGGATGTTCACCTACCTGCCGGTGGCCGACGCCAGTGGCCTGGCCGCCCGCCGGATGCTCGCCCAACTGGAGCGGGAGAACGACAAGGCGCAGGTGCTGGCCCACTTCGTGGGTGCGCTCTCCCCTGCCGAAGAAGATCTGCTGCGCGCGATCCTCACCGACGATCAGGACTCCGCAAAAGGTACGTAGGGGGGATGACGCGCGGATGCGCCTCGCGGCCTACTGCCGGTGGCGTGCCTCAGCGTCTCTCCGACTGGTCACGCCGCCATCCGCTGGTGAGCGACGCAGCCCTGTTCGGTATCGCCAACACGCTTGCGCTGTCGGTGATCGAACGGACCAGGGAATCGGCGCTGCTGCGGGCCCTCGGGCTGACCCGGCGCGGTCTGCGGCTGAGCGATCTCCCTCGCGTTCCTGCACGACGCCGGCGGCGGGCACGTGAGCTACCCGGTGCTGCGCATCTTGGGCTATCTGGCGCTGGCGGGGCTGGCCGGCCTGCTCGCCGCGGTGGTGCCCGCCCGCAGGGCCGCCCGGGCCTCGATCATCGAGGGGCTCGCCGATGCCTGATCGGTTCTCAGCGCAGGACGCCGGTGTGGCCGAGGGAGTAGCGGCCGGGCTGAGGCCAGACGCACAGCCCGTGCGGCCCGTTGCCCACCTTGATCTTGCGGATCAGCTTGCCGTTGTGGGTGGAGATGGCATACACCTCCCCGTTGTAACGGCCGGACAGCCACAGGACCTTTCCGTCGGCGGAGACACCGCCCATGTCGGGGGAGCCGCCGCCGGGGATTTTCCACAGCGCGGTGACCCTGCGGGTGGCGAACGAGATCAGAGAGATCGATCCCTCGCCCCGGTTCGAGACGTACAGATGCTTGGAGTCACGGCTGGGATACAGCCCGTGCGCGCCCCGGCCGGTCGGGATGAAGCCGATCTTCTTGAAGCGAGCGGCATCGATCACCCAGACGCCGTTGCTGGCCATGTCGGCGACATAGAAGGTGGTGCCGTCCGGGGACAGTTTGACGTCCTGGGGCATCGCCATGCGGCCGAGCGTGATGCTGCCGACGACCTTCTGCCGGGCCGTGTCCAGCTTGACCACCTCGCCGGAGAACTCGCAGGCGGTCAGAAAGAACGTGCCGTCGGCGGAGAAGTCGGCATGGTTGGGCCCCCGGCACGGCACCGATACCGAGCGCACCAGCTTCATCGTATGGGCGTCGCGGAAGTCGATGTTCTGATTGCGCTCCGCCATCACGATCGAGAACCGGCCGTCCGGAGTGAAGTACAGGTTGTACGGGTCCGCCACGTTCACCGGCTTGCCCGGCTTGCCGGTCATCGGATTGACGGGGATCAGGTCGTTGGACTTGTTGTCGTTCACCCACAGCGTCTTGAGGTCCCAGGAGGGGACCACATGCTGCGGCAACACGCCGACCTTGAAGTGCGCGACCTTCTTGAAGGTCTTCTGGTCGATGACGGTGACGTCGTTGCTCTCGCTGTTGGGGACGTAGACGCGTGCGGGGAACCCCTTGACGACCTGGCTGAGCATGCCGGGACGGTCGTGCTCGTAGACGTCGATCATGTTGGGCTGCGCGGTCTCGGGTGGCGGCAGCGGCGGGGTCGAGTTCATGACCATTCCGGCATGCTGATGACCCGAGCCACTGCACCCGGCGACACCGGCGGCGAGAACGCCGGCCATCAGGAGGGATGCGGCCTTACGCAGGGAATTCATGAGGCCAGCAGCTTGGAGACGGTGACCGGGCTCAGCCGGCGCGCCGCCAGCCCGTCGAGTATCGCGGGCATCGCGGTGAGCGTCCCCGGATGGCCGAAATGCATGCTCACGATCGAGCCGGGCCGTATGCCGCCCAGCACGGTGCGGGTGACCGTGCCCGGTCCGGGATCCCTGAAGTCGGTCGAGTCCAGGTCGTACGACAGGCAGGTGGGATAGCCGGCCTTGGCCGCCTGAGCTCTGACCATCGGGGTCGCGTGCTGGGTCTGTGACGGACGGAACCAGGCGCCGGGCGATCCGGTCAGGCGCCGCAGCCGGTCCGCGCATTGTGCGATCTCGGCGTGCGCGGCCGCCGGGCTCATCGCGTCGATGTTCGCGTGATGCTGGGTGTGATTGCCGAGCTCGTGGCCGCCGTCCAGGATCAGCCGCGCCATCTGCGGGTTCTGGTCCAGCCAGGTGCCGACCGCCAGCACCGTGATGTGGGCACCGCCCGCGGCGAGTTCGTGCAGAAGCCGCTGCGCGAGCTTCGGATCGCCGGCGCCGTGGAAGGTGAGCGCGACCTGTCGGCCGGTCCGCGGGCCATGGGCCACTTCCGCGGGCAGCCGGCCGGGCTTGGCGGGGTGCGGCGTCGTCGGCCCGGGCGGGGTCACCGTTCTGGAGGGCGTCCGGGCGCCCGCCCGTGATCCACCTCCGCCACAGGCCGCCGCCAGCCCTGCGGCTGCTGCCGCCGCCGCCGCTCCGAGCACTCGCCGTCGTTCCATGGACACGGACTGAAGCATAGGGAAAGACCGCTGATCACGGGGCTAACAGAGCCACAGAGGAAGGTGAAATCAGCGATTACTTTTACAGAGCGGTAGTGGCATTCACGCCGAATTTCACTTCCCTTTCTCTTCCCGACACTCCGGACTCATAGGAATCCTCGGGGCGATCGGCGCGTGTCCTTTCGCCCCGTGGAGGAATGACGGTGTTGAGAGACCCCCTACAGCGGCTGGCCGCCCTCGGCGTCGCGGCCGTAGTGGCCGGCGGCATCGCCGTTCCGGCGTACGCCGCGAGCAGCGGCCACGGAACCGAGAAGGCCAAGCACGTCCTGCTCCTGTCGGTCGACGGCCTGCACCAGTCCGATCTCACCTGGTACGTCCGCAACCACCCGCACTCGGCGCTGGCGGCCCTGGTGAGTGGAGCCACCTCCTACACCAGGGCGAGCACCCCGCTCCCGTCGGACTCCTTTCCCGGCATGGTCGCCCAGGTGACCGGAGGCAACCCGAAGACCACCGGCGTCTACTACGACGACAGCTTCAACCACCGGCTGCTGCCCCCTGGGACGACGAAGTGCGCGGGCGTGACGCCCGGCACGGAGGTCAACTACACCGAGAGCCTCGACAAGAACACCGACTCCATCGACGCCGGCCAAGGGCTGCCCGGGCTGCCGGGCGGTGTGCTGGCGATGACCGGCAAACCGCAGACCCTGATCGACCCGGCCAAGTTGCCGGTCGACCCCACGACGTGCAAGCCCGTCTACCCCCATCAGTACCTCAAGGTGAACACCGTCTTCGAGGTGGCCCGCAAGCATGGTCTGCGAACCGCGTGGTCGGACAAGCACGCGGCCTACGAGCTTCTCAACGGCCCGTCCGGCACGGGCATCGACGATCTGTTCACCCCGGAGATCAACAGCCTGGCCACCGGCTTCTCCGGGGACTGGACTCAGGACAACGCGGCCACCCAGCAGTACGACGGTTACAAGGTGCGGGCCGTCCTCAACGAGATCGACGGTTACGACCACTCCCGCGCCACGAAGGCCGGGACCCCCGCGGTGTTCGGCATGAACTTCCAGTCGGTCTCGACCGCGGAGAAGCTCCCCGTCTCGGGTGGGAAGACGGGTGGTTACCTGCCAGGTGGAACGGTTCCCGGCCCGGTGCTCTCCGGGGCGCTGGACTTCGTCGACGCACAGGTCGGCAGGCTGGTCGCCGAGTTGCGCGCCCACGGTCTGACGAAGCGCACCGCCATCATCCTGTCCGCCAAGCACGGCCAGTCGCCCAAGGAGCCCGAGGCCCTCACCCGCCTCGACGACGGGGCGATCATCGACGCGCTCAACGCGGCCTGGACCGCCGCCCATCCCGGCGCCAAGCCGCTGGTGGCCTTCTCCACCGACGACGACGCCCTGCAGTTGTGGCTCAGCGACCGTTCGCAGGCCGCCGCCGACTTCGCCAGGAAGTTCCTGCTCACCCACCCCGCCACCGGTAACACCATCACCGGCGCGACACGCACCCTGCAGGCCTCGGGTCTGACGAAGGTGTACGCCGGAACCGGCGCGGCCAAGCTCTTCGGCTCGAGCGACCCGGGCCGGCCGGACCTGTTCGGCTTCGTCCAGCACGGGGTCGTCTACACCGGTAAGAAGGCCAAGATCGCGGAGCATGGGGGCAACGACCCGCAGGACCGCAACGTCCCGCTGGTCGTCTCGGTGCCCGGCGGCCACGGCGCGGCCGACAACGGGAAGGTCGAGACCACACAGATCGCACCGACCATCCTGCGGCTCCTCGGCCTCGACCCGAAGGAGTTGAAGGCGGTGCGCGTCGAGCACACCCGCGCTCTGTCCACCCGCTGATCCGACTCTTTGCGCTGTAGGGGCTGTTCCAGGACAGCCCCTACAGCGCGGAGAGGATCTTCTCGCAGATCGTCCGCAACTGCCCGACCTCGTCGCAGGTCAGCGGATCGAACACCCGCTGCCGTACCTCTTCGACGTGGCCGGGAGCGGCCTCGGCCAGGGCCGCGAAGCCCACGTCGGTGAGCACCGCGATGCTGCCGCGCTTGTCCGCCGGGGATCTCTCGCGCCGAATCCAGCCCTTCTCCTCGAGCCGGGCCACGGCGTGGGAGAGCCGGCTCTGCGAGTAGTTCGTCATCGTCGACAGGTCGCTCATCCGCAGTGCCCGGCCATCCGCCTCCGAGAGCATCACCAAGATCATGTAATAGGCGTGCGGCATGCCTGAGTCGCGCTGCAACTGCCGGTCCAGTGCCTCGTCCAGCCGGGTGAGCACCACGGTGAGAGAGCGCCAGGCCTGTTGCTCGTCGTCGCTGAGCCATCGCGGAGCGGTCATGACGGTCAGACTAGCAAAGTATTTGAACATTCAATAAAGTGAGGTACGGTGTATTCATGCCGATTACTCGCATGAACCACGCCGTGCTCTACGTCCGCGATGTCGCGCGCACCGTCGCCTTCTACCGTGAAGTCCTGGATTTCCGGGTCGTCGTGGAGATGCCGGGCCAGGCGGCCTTCCTGCAGGCGGCCGCCAGCAACAACGACCACGACCTGGGCCTGTTCCAGATCGGGGCGGGGGCGGCGGACTCGGCGGCCGGTCGCGGGATGGTCGGCCTCTATCACCTCGCCTGGGAGGTGGACACGCTCGACGAGCTCGAGCGCATCGGCGCCGCCTTGACCGAGCGAGGCGCGCTGGTGGGCGCCTCCGACCACGGCGCCACCAAGGCGCTGTACGCCAAGGACCCCGACGGGCTGGAGTTCGAGGTGTCCTGGCTGGTCCCCGCCGATCTGCTCACTCCCGATGTGAAGATGGGAACGGCGCCGCTCGACCTCGCCAGGGAGCAGGCTCGCTATGGCGGGACCACCCGCGGTGGCGTCGGCATCTCCTTCCCCGCCATGGTCTGAGGCCGCCGCGGGTGATCGCGCTCGCCGCGCTGGCGGCTTTGGTGCCCGTCGCGGCCTTCGCCCCGCCGCTGGCGCTCTCCGGCGCCGCGACCCTGGTGGTCGCGCTGGTGGCCGTCTCGGACATCCGGCCGTATTCGCTCAGCCGCGGTTGAGGTCGCGCGAGAGCGGTTTCAGCGCGGTTGAGCCGGGTGCGCGGGCGCCACGTGCGACCATCGAGACCGGTCTCGGACTGTCGGTGGCGCATGCCATGGTCATGGTGTCGAGGCCGAGCGATGACATGGAGCGACAGCATGGAGCGATGTACCCGGTGCGAGCTGCTGGTCGGAGCCGGCTGCGCCTGCACACCCACTGGCACGGAGCGACGGGATCAGGAGCACGACGGGGTCCGCTGGGTGAGGTTCGCCCCGGACGCGATCCTCATCTCGCCGACGAAGCTGGCGCATCTGCCCGGGGGCTGCGCGCATATGACGGAGTCGGACGTTACGGCCCCGGGATGGGGATGGATCTCCTCGCCCGATCGCGGCCTGTGGGACCGGATCGGTGCGAGCCACCCGGCCCAGGCGACGGGAGGCAACACCCGGCGCGTCGCGTCGAAGCGTTGTAAGGACTGCACGGCGGGCTGACCGCCCACTCGATCAGCCGGTGTCGAGGGCGGAGAGCAACTCGAGGAGCGTGTCCCGCTGCGCCTCGGAGAGCGGAGCGAAGAGATCCTCCGCGGCCTGCCGCCTGGCCTGCTGCATCTCCACGCGGAGGGAGCGGCCGCGGTCGGTCAGCCGGATCAGGGTCGACCGGCGGTTGGAGGGGTCGGCCTCGCGGCGCACCAGGCCGGCGGCCTCCAGCGCGTCGACCAGGGTGGTGACGGACCGGGGGACGACCCCCAGCCGTTCAGCGAGATCCACCATGCGCAGCGGTGCCTCGTCGCGAGAGATCACCCGCAGCGCGCGCGATTGCGCCGGAGTGAGGCCCAGCGGTGCCAGCCGCCCGGCCTGGCTGCGCCGCATCTGCCGGGCCGCCCGCAGGAACAGCTCGGCCAATTGCCCGGTGGTGTCCTCCGATTCCACCCTTGCATCATAACGGAGCTTGGCTCATGGTTAAGGAAATAACTATGAGCCAAGCTCTGTTCTATCGGGTAGCAAAAGAGCCCCCCTGCACGAGAGAAGCCGCCTATGCCGCGCACCGAATCCACGCCCGCCGACGCTCGGCAGGAGGACAGGCAGCCGGTTCAGCTCCGCCGCATCCTGCGTCTGTTCCGCCACTACCGGGGCAGGCTCGCCGTTGTCGGCCTGCTGGTCGGCCTCTCCTCACTGGTGTCACTGGCCTCGCCGTTCATGCTCCGCGAGGTCCTCGACGTCGCGTTGCCCCAGGGCCGCACCGGGCTGCTGGCCCTGCTCGCTCTCGGCATGATCGCCGTCGCGGTCGCCAACAGCGTCTTCAACGTCCTGCAGACCTACATGTCCACCACTGTCGGCCAGCGGGTCATGCACGATCTGCGCACCGCCGTCTACGGGCACCTGCAGCGTATGTCCCTCGCCTTCTTCACCCGCACCCGCACCGGCGAGGTCCAGTCCCGAATCGCCAACGACATCGGTGGCATGCAGTCGACGGTCACCTCGACCGCGACCTCGCTGGTCTCCAACCTCACCAGCGTCATCGCCACGCTGATCGCGATGCTGGTCCTGGACTGGCGGCTCACCATCGTGTCGCTGCTGATGCTCCCGTTCTTCGTCTGGGTGAGCCGCCGCGTCGGCAAGGAACGCAAGAAGATCACCTCGCAGCGGCAGCGGCAGCTCGCCGGGATGTCGGCGATCGTCGAAGAGTCGCTGTCGGTCAGCGGCATCCTGCTCGGCCGGAGCATGGGCAGGTCCCAGGCCCTCACGGAGCAGTTCGCCGGTGAGTCGGACAAGCTCGTTGATCTGGAGATCCGCTCCGGCATGGCGGGTCGCTGGCGGCAGTCCACCATCCAGATCGTCATGTCGGCGATGCCCGCGGTCATCTACTGGGCGGCCGGCCTCACCATCTCCCAGGGCCACCCGCTGGTCTCGATCGGCACTCTCGTCGCCTTCACCACCTTGCAGACCGGGTTGTTCCGCCCCATGGTCGGGCTGCTCCAAACCGGGGTCGACGTGCAGAGCTCGCTCGCCCTGTTCGGCCGCATCTTCGAATATCTGGACTTGCGGCCCGACATCGAAGAGCCGGCCGCTCCCGTCGCGCTGGCGCAGGTCCGCGGCGACGTCCGCTTCGAGCACGTCCAGTTCTCCTACGACGGCGCCGAAGAACCCACCCTGCTCGACCTCGACATCACGATCCCGGCCGGCACCAGCCTCGCCGTGGTCGGCGAGACCGGATCGGGCAAGACCACTCTCAGCTATCTGGTGCCGCGCCTCTATGACGCCACCGGCGGGCGCGTCACGATCGACGGCATCGACGTCCGCGAGCTCGGCTTCGGCACTCTGGCGGACGCGGTCGGTGTCGTCTCCCAGGAGACGTATCTGTTCCACGCCTCGGTCGCCGACAACCTCCGTTTCGCCAAGCCCGACGCGACCGACGAGGAACTGTACGCCGCCGCGGAGGCCGCGCAGATCCATGACCACATCGCGTCGCTGCCCGAGGGCTACGACACCCTGGTGGGGGAGCGGGGCTACCGGTTCTCCGGTGGGGAGAAGCAGCGGCTGGCCATCGCCCGCACGATCCTGCGCAACCCGCCGATCCTGGTCCTCGACGAGGCGACCAGCGCGCTCGACACCCAGACCGAGCACCTCGTGCAGGAGGCCATCGACGCCCTGGCGGCCGGCCGGACCACCATCACCATCGCACACCGGATGTCCACCGTCAGGGACGCCGATCAGATCATCGTGCTCGACCACGGCCGGATCGCCGAGCGCGGCACCCACGACCGGCTCCTCTCCGCCGGCGGCCACTATGCCGCGCTGGTCAGCCGGAGCGGTGAACTGGCCTCAGTGGCCTGAGGGCCCTCTCCGTACGGGCGATGAGGGCGCTGAGCGAGCGGGTGGCCGCTTTAGCACCTTTTAGTGGTAGCTCAACGCTGTCATAACGGTTCATTGGGGAGGGTGGTGTACGCGATGCAAGGAGACGTCATGTCTGCTGACGAAAGGGACCCAATGTCACGCAAAGTCATCGACTGCAGGGATATGCCCAGCGAGAGCGGCTGCACGCTGACCATCAGCGGTGAGGAGGACGAGGTGGTCACGGCCGCCGCGATGCATGCCGTCGACGCCCACGGTCACCAGGACAACGACGAACTGCGGGACGCGCTGCGCAGCAATCTCAAGGACGAGGTGCTCGTGCGCTGACCGCCCGATGGCGCAGCCCTCGGCCGAATCGGCCGGGGGTTTTTCTGTGGTCATATGCCCGAGGTTCACACGATCTTGTGTGCTGGTCTTCCACGCATGGTCATCCGGCATTCATGTGGTGCCGACAGCACCCCGTACCTGAATGTGTTTATTCGGTCACTATTTGTTATGGGATTGGGTATCGTGGATCGTGTGCAGCTGCGATACAACGTCCGTCTCTACCCGTCGCAAGGTCAGCGCGAGTCGCTGGCGCGGGCGTTCGGGTGCGCGAGGGTGGTGTTCAACGACGGTTTGCGGCTGCGGCGCCAAGCCTGGGAGGAAGGTCTGCCGTACATCAGCGATGGTGATCTGTCCAAGCAGATCATCACCGAGGCGAAGCAGACACCCGAGCGGGTGTGGCTGGGTGAGGTGTCGGCGGTGGTGCTCCAGCAGGCGCTGGCGGATCTGAGCGCCGCCTACCGGACCTTCTTCTCTTCGGTGTCGGGCAAGCGCAAGGGTCGCGCGGTGGGCCCGCCCCGGTTCCGGTCCCGCAAGGATTCGCGGCAGAGCGTCCGGTTCACCCGCAACGCCCGGTTCGCGGTGACTCCTCCATGTGATGGCGGGCGGTGGGCCCCGCCATCGCACACCCCGGTGGACACGCGGGATTTCGTACGGCCCGAATGGCGCGACGGAGTGCTCACCCTGGTCGCCATGCCCGCGGTCACCGGACTCGCCCCCTTCGAGGTGGCCAACCCCACACCCTGCTGCGCCGAACACGCCTGACGCTCAGGTGAGGCTCTCGCGGTGGGCGATCGCGGCCGCTTCGGTCCGGGAGGAGGCGCCCAGTTTGGCGAGGATGTTGGAGACGTGCACGCTGGCCGTCTTCGGTGAGATGAACAGCGTGGAGGCGATGTCGCGGTTGTTCCGCCCTTCGGCGACCAGGCGCAGGACCTCGAGCTCACGGCTGGTGAGCGCCGTCAGCGGGCCGCCGGTGGTCGCCGCGCGCTGAGTGCCGAAACGCGCCCGGCGGCCGAGGAGCCTGAGGGCGTGGAGCAGGGGCTCGGCACCGAGGCGGCCCGCCACCTCCATCGCCTGCCGCCACTCGGCTTCGGCCTCCTCCGGCCGCCCGCGTACGAGCAGCGCCTCGGCGAGCTGATAGCGGGACCGGGCCACCTCATAGGTGAATCCGTAGCCGAAGGCCTCGACGACGGCCCGCCACAGCTTGGGCTCGTCGTCGCCCCGAGCCCGATGCCACTGCGCCTCCGCACGGGCGAGCCAGGCGCGGCCCTCGAGCCCGAGCCACAGCCGGGGTCCGCTGGCGATATCGGCCGCTGCCGTGCGAGCCCGGGCGATGAGGTCGTCGGCGGCTCCTACCGCCGTCTTTTCCGCGGCGGTGTCGCCATGGGCGCGGGCGGCGGCCGCCCGGTCCGCGTGGATGGACAGGCCGACCGCGGCGATTCGGATGGAGCCCGCGTCGGTCGGTTCGAGCTCCTCGAGCACGGCGTTCACATGGTCGAGCGCGGTCCGCTCGTCGCCCTCCCACAGGGCACGCTCGGCGGCCAGACCCCGCGCGATGTAGGCCACGTGCCAGTCCTGGGGCCACAGTGGCTCGAGCCAGGACAGACGTTCCCTCACGGCGTCGTCTCCCCGGGCAACCTCGAGGAACAGCGCGTAGGACGACAACTGGGCTTCGGCGATGGTGCCGACCCGGACGGGGAAGTGGTCGGCCAGCGCCTCGGCCAGGTCCCAGTCGCCGGTCGTGTAGTGGATGAGGTACTCCAGAAAACGCAGGTCGGTGCCGTAGATGCTCCAGCCCAGCCCGGCGTCCACGGCGGTCCGGACACCGTCGGCGGCGGTCTGCGCGGCGGCGGCCAGCTTCCCGCGGTCGTACTCGGCGCGCGCGCAGTGGTAGGCCGCGCGCAGCGCCACCGACAGATCGCCCGCCCGGCCCGCCACCGTCCGGGCATTGGCGAACAGTTCCTCCGCCGCGGACAGGTCGCCACGGGTCTCGGTGTAGAGGCCCAGGTTCACCAGGGCGCCGGCCTCCGCGTCGGGAGAACCGATCGCACGCGCCATGACGATGGCCTCGTCGGCCAGGGCCGGGATCTCCTCGTGCCGTTCGGTGTAGAGAAGGCTGCGCGCGTAGGTGGCCAGCGTCCGGGCGCGTACCGCGGTGGGCGGGTCGGCGGGGAGGAGCTCCACGATGGCGCGGGCGGTCTCGGCCGCCGCGAGGTCATGATCGATGTCCGAGAGGTAGTAGGCGGCCCGTTCGGCGACCTCGGCATAGAGCAGGAGGTCGGCCGCCGGGTCGAGGGCCTCCAGCAACCTGCGCAATTGGGTGACCGCACGGCGTGGTTCACCGCTCTGCGCTGCCGCGGACGCCGCCGCCAGCGCCAGGTGAGGGCGGTCGAGCCCGGCGAGACGCTCGGGCTCGGACACGGCGTCCCACAGGGACAGCGCCTGGTCGAAATGCTCATGCGCCTCCGCAGGCGCGGCCAGCCGCTGCGCCTCCTGGCCCGCCTCGACCGAGGCGCGGAACGCGCCCGCCAGATCGTGGCTGGCCAGGCAGTGGTAGGCGAGTTCGGCCGCGGAGCGGCGGCGCCCGGGGAGCGGGTCCGCCAGCAATCGGGCGAAGGCGGCGTGCCAGCGGCTGCGCTCCCCGGGGAGCAGATCGGCGTAGACCGCCTCCTGCAGCAGCGCGTGCCGGAACATGTAGCCCTCGGCACCGTCGGGGATCAGCAACTGCTCCGAAACGACCTCACGGACCGTCTGGTCGTAGGTGGTCTCGTCGATGCCGGAGACCTCCCGGACCAGGTCGTCGTTCACCTGGCGGCCCGCCACCGCGGCCACCCGCACCACCCGCTGGCCCGTCTCTGACAACCGCTCGACCCGGGAGAGCAGCACGTCCGCCAGCCCCGCGGGCAGTTCCTGGCCGGTCCGGGCGGCGGCCAGGAGTTCCTCGGCATAGAACGCGTTGCCCTCGGCACGCTCGATGATGTGATCGAGGACCTCGGTCGGCGGTCGTTCCCCGCCGATCTCGATGAGGTGGTCCGCCATCTCGGCCGGTCCCAGCGGGCGCAACCCGATGGCGGTCACGCTGGGCAGCCGGAGCAGCTCGGCGATGACCTTGCGCAGCGGGTGCCGCCGGGACAGGTCGTCGCTGCGGTAAGTGCCGACCAGGCAGACCCGCTCGTGCTGGAGCACCCGGCTCAGGAACGTGAGCAGATCACGAGTGGACCGGTCGGCCCAGTGCAGGTCCTCGAGCACGAGCAGCACCGGGTCGGCGTCCGACAACTCGCCCAGCAGACCGAGGGTCGCACCGAAGAGTTGCTGCTGGGCCAGCTCCGGGCGGTCGTCAGCCGGCCCCGGGTTGGCGTCTCCGTCGGGCAGCAGCCGGCCTAGCACCGGCCGGGAGCGCAACGCCTCCCACACCCCCGGCGCCATGGCCGGATCGCGGGTGGCGTGCCGCAGCGCGTCGGCCAGCGGAAGGTAGGGCATGCTCTCGCCAAGCTCGGCGCACTGCCCCACCAGCACCGCCCAGCCGCGATCACGGGCGGAGGCGGCCAGCTGCCCGGCCAACCGGGTCTTGCCGATCCCCGCGTCCCCGCTGATCAGGGTGACCCCGGGCTGTCCTGCCGCCGCCGCGTCCAAGGCCGCCATGAGCAGCCTGAGCTCGCTCTTCCGCCCGACCAGCCCGCCGTCAGGTACCCGTACTGTCACATCAGGGAGTATCCCATCCAATTCATGCCCAATGCCGTGAACTGCGGGTTTTCGCTCCGATCGGCCAGGGGAGGCTATTTGCAGGACAGATGTCGCGCTTTCGGGGGGAATCGTGCGTGCTGTTGCCGTCACCGAGTTCACAGGCGAGCCGACACTGATGGAGCTGCCCACGCCCGAGCCCGGCCCGGGGGAGGTGCTCGTCCATCTGTCGGCCGCGGGGCTCAACCCGGTGGACGCCCTCATCGCCGAAGGAATGTTCGACGGAGCGATGCCGCACACCTTCCCGCTGGTCCTGGGAGTCGACGGCGCCGGCACGGTCGAGGCGATCGGCGAGGGGGTGACCCACTTCGCGGTGGGGGACCGGGTCTTCGGGCGGCTCATCCATCCGCCGATCGGGCAGGGCACCTACGCCGAGTACACCGCGGGCCCGGAGGATCAGCTGGCCATGGTGCCCGACGCCGTCACCGACGCCCAGGCGGCGGCGCTGCCGATGGCCGGGATGACGGCCCTGGGGATGGTCGACGAGCTCGGCCGGGGTGATCTCACCGGCCGTACGGTCCTCATCGTCGGGGCGACCGGCGGAGTCGGCTCGTTCGCCACCCAGCTGGCCGCGGGCCGCGGCGCGAAGGTCATCGTGACCGCCAAGCCGGACGCCGCGCCCCGCATGCGCGAGTTCGGCGCCTCCGAGATCATCGACCACACCCTCGGCCCGGTGGCCGAACAGGTGGAGGCGGCCCACCCCGAGGGCGTCTACGCGCTGATCGACCTGGTCAGCGACGGTCCCGGCTTCGCCGAGCTCGCCGAGCTGGTCCAGGACGGTGGAGTCGCGCAGTCGACCATGGGGGCCGCGGACGTCGACACGCTGGCCAGCCGCGGGATCACCGGAGGCAACTTCCAATCGGTCGGCGGGCAGGAGTCGCTCGACCGGCTGGCCGCCGCCGTCAGGGAGGGCAGCCTTCAGGTGTCCATCGACGAAGAGGTCCCGCTGGCCGACGCCCCCGCGGCGCTGGCCCGCAACCGCGCCAGCGGTGCCCGTGGCAAGACCGTCATCCTCATTTGACGCCCGACATCTTCGGGTGTCCCACTTTTATTGGGCGTCACGTGGTCGAATATTCGGTGACGGTGTCCCGGCTGCGAGGAGAACATGGTGCCGCCGGACGACGAACCGACCTTCGACCCGGAATCGCTGACCGCCGCGCAGCGCGACGGCCATGGGTGCGTCGTGTGCCACAAGAGGTGGCCGCGGCCGCGGATCAGGGTGGGCAGGCTGCCGGACGGTGCGGGAGTATTCGCCTGCGACGGCTGTGGCCCGCCCTCCGAACGAGCGGGTACGACCTCGGACCTCAGCTGATATTGAGGTCGCCATGTAGGTCGCGCAGCTGGACGATCTTGTCGGCCTGGCCGTGGAAGGTATTGGAGACCCCACCGTGATCCACGGTCGTCTCGATGCGCACCTGCTGCCACAGGGCGCGAACCTCCGCGCCGAAGTCGGGGTCCTCGAGCGAGGTCCGCTGGAGGGCGCCCGCCAGCGCCTCCGACATGTCCGGCGGACTCCGGGTATTCCTCGGCGGCGGCCAGCGAACTTCTCCCGCACCCGTCACACGATCGCGGTGAGCGCCGGACCGGCCTGCTGCCCCAGCGACTCGCCCCCCCTTGGCCACGGCGATCGCCCTGACTGACCGATTGCGGGGTCGTGAGGGGCGGGCCCGCGAGATCTACTGACATCGATTTCAGTAAATCCTCTCGCTAACCCCGCCTAGCTCTTGACATCAACCGGCCCTCGTTTCATCATTCCAGGTCAAGGCCGTGGAGCGCATCACGATACGAGAGCGCTTGACGTGCCGGCTGGCGTTCTTGCAATCAGTCTCTGATAACGGTTTCAGCATGAGGAGTTGATGTGGCCACCATCCACGACGTGGCGGCACGTGCGGGGGTCTCGCCAGCCACCGTCTCGCGGTTTCTGCGGGGACAGCGGGTGCGTTCGGCCGAGGCGATCCAGGCCGCGGTGGATGAGTTGGACTACTGGCCGAGTGCCGCAGCACAGGCCCTGAAGTCCGGGCGCACGCACACCATCGGCGTGGTCGTCCCCGACATCACGAACCCGTACTTCGCCGCGGTCGTCAAGGGAATGGAGTCCGTCACCCGCAGCCAGGGCTACCGCATCCTGCTGGCCAACAGTGACGAGAGCTGCGAGCGAGAGGATGAGTTGCTCGCCGACATGGTGCGCAGGGTGGACGGAATCGTTCTGGCCCCGGCCAGGGAGCAGGACCAGACGCCGATGCATGTCCGAGACGCAGGCGTGCCGTTGGTGTTCGTCGACCGGGACTTGGCCGATGGAGAGCAGTTCGACGCCGTTCTCGTCAACAACTACGACGGTGGACAGCAGGCCGCCGCGCACCTGTTGGGACTCGGGCACACTCGCGTCGCCGCGATCAGCGGGCGTCAGGAATCGACCCCCGGCCGCCAACGCCGCGAGGGCTTCATGGACACGCTGACCGCCGCAGGCGTCGAGGTGCCGCCTGCCTATGACCTCATCGGCGATTTCCGCGAAGAAGGCGGCTACCAGACCACCCTGTCCTTGCTGTCGTTGCCGGAGCCCCCTACTGCGATCTTCACTGCCAACAACCTCATGACCCTGGGCGCGCTCAAGGCTCTGCATGACATGCGGGTGGATATTCCCGGCCAGGTGAGCCTTATCGGTTTCGATGACCTGGACACCGGCCCACTGCTCCGACCTCCCCTGACGGTGATCGACCGGCCGATGGTGGAGCAGGGGGTACTCGCCATGCGACTGCTCCTGCGACGGTTCGAGGAACCGTACGTCGATGACACTGCTCGGCGCATCATCCTGGACACGAAACTGATTGATCGGGCCTCAACGGGCCCGCCTCGGAGGCCGACCGGCCCTGCCACCCACCGTCAGTCAGGAGGGACCTCGCTATGACCGCCGTTTCCCCGGCTTTGGAGCGTTGGCGAGATGACGAGATCGCCTCGTCCTCGGCTTCACTGCGCGCCTATCTCCATGGGCTGCCCGCGGTCGATCAGGTGGGGGCCGAGGAGCGGGCCGCCCGGCTGGCCACCCGCTCGATCAAGAACGCTGCGAAGGCTGAGGCTATCGATCTGGCGATCTCGATGATCGACCTGACCACGTTGGAGGGGGCGGACACTCCGGGGAAGGTGCGGGCCTTGTGTGCCAAGGCCGCTCACCCGGACCCGGGTGATCCTTCGGTGCCGAGGGTCGCCGCCGTCTGTGTGTACTCCGACCTGGTCGGCGTGGCGGTCGGGG
>JAOPYO010000342.1 GCA_025964575.1 Actinomycetes bacterium | reverse complement strand
CGTGGCAGTTGAGTAAACCGTGTTTTGCGTGAATCGGTGAATCTCCGCCCCCAATCCGTCTGTCGCACCCGCGACGACGGGCCCCATGGCCGCCCTTCCGTCCGGCCATCGACGCCTGGCGGTGCGGCCGGAGCCGCCCGAGCCGGGCGGGGAGCGCCCTCGACGCCTCTGGTCCCGGCGCGCTCGAGGAGGGGGTGAGGACCCCCCACTCTGCTCCACCGCTGTGACCTGGCAGTTTGCCGCGTGAGACGGCCGAGAAACGAGGTTTTCTTAGTTGACGGTGGGGAAGAGTGGAGTACAGTGGGGCGCCGTGGAGAGCGTTTGCTTTCCGCGAGGTGCGGGAGGTGGGGCCGGTGTTTCTCGGCACCCATGCGCCGCGCCTCGATGACAAGGGGCGGCTGTTCCTCCCGGCTAAATACCGCGAGGAGTTGTCGGAGGGACTGGTGATCACGAAGGGCCAGGAGCGCTGCCTGTACGTCTTCCCCATGGCAGAGTTCGAGCGGATCACCGAGGCGCTTCGTACCGCACCGGTCACAGCCAAATCCGTGCGGGCCTACAGCCGGGTCTTCTTTGCCAGCGCATCCGACGAGGTTCCGGACAAGCAGGGGCGGATCACGATTCCATCGGCGTTGCGCAACTACGCCGGTCTGGATCGCGACTGCGCCGTCATCGGAGCCAACACACGTTTGGAAATCTGGGACGCGCAGGCCTGGGAGACCTACCTGGAGCAGGAGGAGCAGCAGTTCTCCGACCTTTCGGAGGAGGTGTTGCCCGGGGTTCTCTGAGGGTTCGACTTTCCGGTCAGTGATCGGTGTGGCCCACGTTCGGCCAGGTCTCCACCCGCTCTCCACGCCAGCTGACGCAGCTTCCCCGGCGCCAGGTGGCACTCCCGCCAAGCGGGATCTTCCTCAGGGCAGCGGATGGGGACCTGGCCGGGCGAGGCCCCCGGCGACCGGTGAACGCCACAGTCCGCGAGCAGTGGCAGCACGAGGGGGTGTTGGGATGCGCAACAACGGTGACATGGATGGGCACGGTCACGTACCGGTCATGC
This sequence comes from Actinomycetes bacterium, assembly GCA_025964575.1. Lineage (GTDB taxonomy): Bacteria > Actinomycetota > Actinomycetes > Streptosporangiales > Streptosporangiaceae > Actinomadura_E. The sequence continues at coordinate 18,176 of JAOPYO010000342.1, read as the reverse complement.
TCGATCGCGTCCTGTCGTTGCTGGCGCCCGCCTTCGAAAGGCCCGAGCCGATCTATGTGGACGCCACCCTGGGCATGGGGGGCCATGCTTTCGCGATGCTGGAGGCTCATCCCCGGCTCCGGCTCATCGGGCTCGACAGGGACCCCACGGCGCTGGACCGGTCCGCTCGGCGGCTGGCGCCCTTCGCGGACCGAATGACTTTGGAACACGCCGTCTACGACGAGCTTCCCGACGTCCTGGAGCGGCTGGGCGTGTCCCGGATCGACGGGATCCTGTTCGACCTGGGTGTGTCGTCGCCACAGCTCGACGAAGCCGACCGTGGTTTCGCCTACTCCTATGACGCGCCGCTCGACATGCGGATGGATCGCACTCAGGGCCGCACCGCCGCCGACGTGGTGAACGGCTACAGCGTCGGAGAGCTCATCCGGATCCTGCGGGACTACGGGGAGGAGCGCTATGCCCGCCGGGTCGCCATGGCGATCGTGCGGGAGCGAAAGACCGCGCCCTTCGAATCGACCAAGCGCCTCGCGGACATCGTGCGGACCTCGATCCCGGCCGCGACCCGCCGGACCGGCGGGAATCCGGCCAAGCGCACCTTCCAGGCGCTGCGCATCGAGGTGAACGAGGAACTCACGGTCTGGGAACGGGCACTGCCCGCCGCCCTGGACGCACTCTCCATGGGCGGCCGGATCGTCGTCCTGTCGTACCACTCGCTCGAGGACCGCATCACCAAGCGGACCTTCGCCGAGTACACCACCGACACCACTCCGCCGGATCTGCCCGTCCCGATTCCCGGCCTGCAGCCGCGGTTCCGGCTGCTGGGCCGGGGGGCGGAACTGGCGTCCGAGGACGAGACCACCACGAACCCAAGGGCAGCCTCAGTCCGGCTACGCGCCGCTGAGCGGATCCGGGAGGCCGGATGACCACGACCACGCGTCCGCCGAAGACCGCGCCCAAGAAGACGCCCGACAAGACCGGGCCGGAGACCAAGACGCGACCGGCTTCGGAGACCGCGCCCGCCGGGACCGCTCCGGCAAAGGACTCCCGGCGCGTGGCCGGTGCCGGGGCGGCGCGCGCCCCGGCACCGGCCACGCGTTCAGGGGTCCCGCCGCGTGCGCCCTTCGTGCTGCTGGTGGTGGCGCTCCTGGGGGGTGCGCTGGTGAGCCTGTTGCTGCTCAACACGGTGCTGGCCAAGGACGCGTTCACGCTCACCGAGCTGGAGCAGAGCAACAAGCTGCTGACTCAGCAGCGGCAGGCCCTGCAGGAGCAGAACGCCCGGGAGGAGTCGCCGGAGCGTCTCGCCCAGAAGGCCAAGGCGCTGGGCATGGTCCAGCCTGTCCGGCCCGCGTTCGTCGACGCCAAAACCTTCCAGGTCACCGGTGACACGTTGCGTCCCGTGCCGCACGAGGCCGCGGCCGCGGCGGGCGCCGCCGGAGTGGTCGGCGTCCCGGGTGCGGTCATCCCGGGTGACGGCATTCCCGGCTGGGGCGGACAGACCGGACCGGCCCAGGGCGGGACCCGGTGACGACCCGGCGGGGGCCTGCCACGCCGCCGCCGGGCCGCCGGGGGAGTCCGCCGGGCAGAGGGCAGGGCGGAGGGGCGGCGCGCAGAGGAGCGGGCACCTCCCGCGGCACCGGCTCGGGCACCCCCAGGGAAACCGGCGGAAGTCCTCGGGCGCCGGCGGGCGAGCCGAGGAAGGGTAACCCCCCTGCTGACCGCGCGCGGTCCCGCGACGGCGGGCGGCCCACCCCCGCCGGCCGGAGCGGACCGGGCCGACCACCCCCTCGCCGTCCCCGGCAGCGGGTGGTCCTGATCCGCAGGGACCCCCTCAAACGGCTCAACATCGGGCTGCTCCTCATCGCCTTCGTGCTGTCGCTGTTCGCGGGCCGGCTGATGCAGCTCCAGGGCATGGAGTCCGGCGTCTATACCAAGATGGCGATCAAGCAGCGGCTGACCCAGATCACTCTTCCCGCCGTCCGCGGCGACATCACCGACGCGCAGGGCCAGCAGCTCGCCATGACCCTCGAGGCTCGAGCGATCTTCGCCGATCCGGTGATGGTCCGCCCCGACCAGCGGGTCCGGATCGCGCAGACCCTGGCGCCGATGCTCGGCCTCAACCAGGGCCAGATCCTCAAGTCGCTGGACGGCGCCTCCGGCTCGCGCTTCGTCGTGCTCGCGCACAGCGTCAAGCCCGACCGTGCGCGGATGGTGATGGCACTGTCGTTCAAGGGGATCGGCATGGTCCCCGAGTACCGCCGGTCCTACCCCAAGGACACGCTCGCCGCGAACGTCGTCGGCTTCGTCAATGGCAGCGGCAGTGGCGGGGCCGGACTCGAGAGCAGCATGAACCGGCTGCTCGGGGGACGGGCCGGCTGGCAGCGGGTGGAGACCAGCCGCGAGGGCCAGCACATCCCGATGGGTGAGGACCAGACCCGCAAGCCCATCCCCGGCAGGGGTGTCCGGCTCACCATCCTGCAGGACCTGCAGTACAAGGCGGAGACGGAGATCGCGGCCCAGGTGAAGGCGACCGGGTCGGCCGGCGGCAGCGTGACCGTCATGGACCCGCGCAACGGCCAGATCCTGGCGATGGCGAGCGCGCCCACCTTCGACCCGAACCATCCCGCCGACTCCAAGCCGCAGAACTGGGGCAACCCGGTCGTACAGGAAGCCTTCGAGCCGGGCAGCACCAACAAGGTCATCACCGCCGCCGCGGTCCTGGAGAAGGGCGGGGTCACTCCGAAGACCCCGTTCATGGTTCCGGACCACATCATCAAGTTCCGCACCAAGCTCAGCGACTCCCACGCCCACGGCCCCGAGGCGCTGACCTTCGGTGGCGTGCTGGCCAAGTCCAGCAACGTCGGAACGATCATGGCGAGCGAGCGCATCAACGGGCAGCAGCTCTACCAGTTCATGCGCGACTTCGGTTACGGCCAGCCCACCGGCGTCGGACTGCCCGGAGAGACCATGGGAGTGCTGCCCCCGGCCGACAAGTGGTCGGGAACCCAGCGCTACACCATCCCCTACGGACAGGGCGTGACCGTCAACGCGCTCCAGGTGGCGAGCGTCTACGCGACCATCGCCAACAAGGGGGTCCGGGTGACACCCACGATCATCGCCGGCACGACCGACGACCACGGGACCTTCACCCCCGCGGCGGCGCCCCAGCAGCGGCGGGTGATCACCGAGCACACCGCCCAGCAGATCAGCGACATGCTCGAAGGGGCCACCAGCGAAGAGGGCACCGCGCCGATGGCGCGGATCCCGGGTTACCGGGTGGCGGGCAAGACCGGCACTGCGGAAAAGGTCGACCCCCGCACCGGCCGCTACTCGGGTGGACTGTACACGGCGTCCTTCGCGGGCTTCGCGCCGGCCGATGACCCGCAGCTCGTCGTGCAGGTCGTGCTGCAGGACCCCAAGGGCGACCACTATGGTGGCACGGTGGCGGCTCCGGTGTTCAAGAACGTCATGTCCTTCGCCCTGCAGAGCCGGGGGATTCCCCCGTCCGGGAGCAGGTCGCCTACGCTCGACATCTACCCCCGCTGAGCTCGGCGAGTACCCTCGCGACGGGTCGGCGTGGCCTTCGGCCCGAGTATGAAGAGAACCGTTCAGCCAGCACACGTGCTCCGCACCGAAAGAGCCGCCATGCGTCCGACGATCAATCCCGCCCGGCCACTGCCCGGGCTCGTTCGGCTGCTCGACCTTCCGCTGCTCGAGGAAGCGGGTGGCGTGGAGGTGACCGGCGTCACGCATGACTCGAGGGCGGTGCTGCCAGGCGACCTGTACGCCGCGCTGCCCGGTAGCCGGATGCACGGTGCCGAGTTCGCCCGGCAGGCGGCCGACGCGGGCGCCGTGGCGATTCTCACCGACGAGGCCGGCCGCAGGCCCGCGTCCTCCACGGGACTTCCCGTTCTGGTGGTCGAGGATCCCAGGGCCGCGCTGGGCCGGGTGGCGGCCTGGGCGTACGGTGACCCCGCCCGCGATCTCACCCTGATCGGCGTGACCGGCACCAGCGGCAAGACCACCACCGTCTATCTCCTGGAAGCAGGACTGCGGGCCGCGGGCCTGCACACGGGTGTCGTCGGCACCGTGGAGACCCGCATCGGGGAGACCCGGCTGCCGAGCGCGCTCACCACCCCGGAGGCCACCGACCTGCACGCGATCTTCGCGATGATGCGTGAGCAGGGCATCGGGGCCGCGGCGATGGAGGTCTCCAGCCACGCGCTGGAGCAGGGCCGGATCGGCGGAGCCTTCTACGACGTGGCCATATTCACCAACCTCTCCCAGGATCACCTGGACTACCACCCGACCATGCAGGACTACTTCGCGGCGAAGGCCCGGCTGTTCACCCCGGAGTACGCCCGCCTCGGGGTGGTCAACCTCGACGACCGCTATGGGCAGGACCTCCTGGAGGTGGCCCGGATCCCGGTGACCACCTTCTCCGCCCGCGGGGACCGGGAGGCGCACTGGCGGGCCGAGGACGTGCGGCTGGGAGCCGACGGCAGCGTGTTCCGGGTGGTGGGGCCCGGCGGCATCGAGGCCGACGCGGCGGTCCAGCTGGCCGGCCCGTTCAACGTCGCCAACGCGCTGGCCGCGATCGTCGCCCTCGTCGAGGCTGGGATCCCCCTGTCCACCGCGACGCTCGGGGTCGGTGCACTGCCGGGGGTGCCCGGACGGCTGGAACGGGTCGATGAGGGGCAGGACTTCATCGTGCTCGTCGACTATTCGCACAAGCCCGGCGCGGTCGAGGCGGTGCTCACCGCGCTACGGCCGGTCACCGAGGGCCGCCTGATCGTGGTGCTGGGCTGCGGTGGCGACCGGGACAAGAGCAAGCGCCCGCTCATGGGTGAGGCGGCGGCGCGCCTGGCGGACATGGCAGTATTCACCAACGACAACCCGAGGTCCGAAGATCCTCTCGCCATTCTCGGCGCTATGGTCGAAGGCGGACTAAAGGTGCCGCAGGCCGAACGCGCGCACGTTGTGGTGGAGCCCGACCGGGCCGCCGCGATCGTGATGGCGCTCGGCCGAGCCCGGCGAGGCGACGTCGTCGTCGTGGCCGGCAAGGGGCATGAGCAGGGACAATACGTCTCCGGCGAAGTGTTTCCGTTCGACGACCGCGAGGTCGTCCGGGAGGCATTGCGCGAACGGTGGCGGACCGACGAGCGCAGAAGAGACGGGGAGCGGGCGTGATCTCACTCTCACTGGCGGCGATCGCGGAGATCACGCGGGGGGTCGTCGCCGGGGTGTCTCCCGAGGCGACCGTGACCGGTCCGGTGGTCATCGATTCCCGGGCGGTCGAGCCGGGCGCCCTGTTCGTCGCCGTCCGCGGAGAGCGGGCCGACGGGCATGACTTCGCCGCCGCCGCGGTGGAGGCCGGTGCCGTGGCGGTCCTCGCGGAACGGCCGCTGGACGGTGTTCCCGTGATCGTCGTGGACGATGTGGTCGTGGCCCTGGGCCGGCTGGCCCGCGGGGTCGCCGACCGGCTGCCGAAGGCCATCGTGATCGGGATCACCGGTTCGTCCGGCAAGACCTCGACCAAGGACCTCGTGGCCCAGGTGGTCGGACGCCTGGGGCCGACGGTCGCGCCGGCGGGCTCGTTCAACAACGAGATCGGGCATCCGCTCACCGTGCTCCGCGCCGACGAGGAGACCCGCTATCTCGTGATGGAGAAGAGCGCGCGAGGCCTGGGGCATATCGCCTACCTCACCCGGATCGCGCCGCCCCGGATCGGCGTCGTGCTCAACGTGGGCACCGCGCACATCGGCGAGTTCGGCAGCCGCGACGTCGTGGCCAAGGCCAAGGGCGAGCTTGTCGAGGCGCTGACCTCGGACGGCACCGCGATCCTCAACGCCGACGACCCTCTCGTCCGCACCATGGCGGCCCGTACGCCCGCGAAGATCGTCACTTTCGGCCGGATGCCCGACGCACTCGTCCGCGCCACCGACGAGTGGCTGGACGACCAAGGCCGGGCCCGCTTCTCCCTGGTCACTCCTGAGGGGACCCTGCCGGTCTCCCTGCGCCTGCACGGCTCTCACGCGGTGAGCAACGCGCTGGCCACCGCGGCGGTCGCCCGGGAGGTCGGCATGCCGCTGCAGGAGATCGCCGACGCGCTTTCAGCGGCCACCACGGTCAGCCGATGGCGGATGGAGGTCAGTGAGCGCGCCGACGGGGTCACCGTCGTCAATGACGCCTACAACGCCAATCCGGAGTCGATGCGCGCCGCCCTCGACGCCCTCGTCCATATGGCCCGCGAGCGCCGGGCTTACGCGGTTCTGGGGGGAATGGCGGAGTTGGGGGCTTCCTCTGGGGCGGAACACGAGAAGATCGGGCAGCATGTCGCGCGCGGTGGTATCGCGGGACTCATCGCGGTCGGTGAGACCGCGGCGCCGATGCTCGATGGCGCCAGGCAGGTGAGGTCATGGACGGGAGAGAGCGTGCAGGTGGATGACGCCGGTGCGGCGATGGCCGCGCTGAGCGAACGGCTTCGGCCGCGAGACGTCGTGCTGGTGAAGGGCTCCCGGGTCGCGGGGCTCGAACGCGTCGCCCAGGCGCTGCTTTCGGAAGGTGGTAACGGCGCGTGACGAGCATTCTCGTCGCCTCGGCGCTGGCCCTGATCATCGGACTGCTTGGCACTCCGCTGTGGATCCGGCTGGTCGTCCGTCTCGGCTATGGCCAGATGATCCGTGAAGAGGGCCCCGAGGCCCATCTGAACAAGCGTGGCACCCCGACGATGGGCGGCACGGTGCTCGTCGTGGCGGCGCTCATCGGCTACGGCGTCGCCCATCTGGCGACGGGCACAGCGCCCACGGTCTCGGGCGTGCTGGTGCTGTTCCTGATGACCGGCCTGGGAGTCGTGGGCTTCGTCGACGACTACATCAAGGTCTTCAAGCAGCGCAGCCTCGGCCTGCGCAGCAGCGCCAAGGCGATCGGCATCGTCATCATCGGTGTCGTCTTCGCCGTGGGCTGCCTGCACTTCCCCAACACCGTGCAGGTCACCCCGGCCTCCTCCCGGCTGTCATTCCTGCGGGACTTCGGGCCCGAGATCGGCCCGTACCTGTTCGTCCTCTGGGCCCTCATCCTCATCCAGGGCACCTCCAACGGGGTCAACCTCACCGACGGCCTCGACGGGCTGGCCAGTGGTGCGGCCGGCCTGGTGCTGGCCGCCTACGTGGTCATCGGTAACTGGCAGTTCCGGCAGAGCTGTATCTCCAGCGGGCTGGCACAGCACTGCTATCCCACGCGTGATCCGCTGGACCTGGCAGTGGTGGCCTCAGCGGTGCTCGGCGCCTGTTTCGGCTTCCTCTGGTGGAACGCGCCGCCCGCCAAGATCTTCATGGGTGACACCGGCTCGCTCGCCCTCGGCGGCGCGCTGGTCGGGCTGGCCATCACCACCCACACCGAGATCCTGATGGCCATCCTCGCCGGGCTCATCGTGATCATCACCCTCTCGGTGATCATCCAGGTGGGGTTCTTCAAGGCCACGAAGAAACGGGTCTTCAAGATGGCCCCCCTCCAACATCACTTCGAGCTGTCCGGCTGGGCGGAGACCACCATCGTGGTGCGCTTCTGGCTGCTTCAAGGGCTCTTTGTCGCCATCGGCCTGGGCCTGTTCTACCTTGAGTGGACATAGCTGACCCGCGAGCGGCTATGGGGGTCCGCGCCTGGCACCGCGTTATCGGGTGCGGGTCCTGTTCGTCTCTTCCTCACCGGCTCTGCGGAGCTCGATCGCCGGCCTTTCGGCTGAGGTCGGTTGCTACGTTTCGAAGCCATGGACTCAGCTAAAGTCAGCCCCGGGGGTACCTAAGTTGGATTCTGCAGGCGCATGGGCCGGAGTCAGGGTCTGCGTGGCCGGGCTAGGGGTGTCCGGGCGGGCTGCCGCACGGGTCTTGGTCGATCGCGGCGCGAACGTCACGATCGTGGACGCGCGCGACGACGAGGTCCAGCGAGACCACGCGGCGAAGCTTGAAGCCCGGGGTGTGAGAGTGCGTCTCGGGGACGGCGACTCGCTGCCCGCCGACACCGATCTGGTCGTCGCCTCGCCCGGCTGGCGGCCGGACACGCCCCTGCTGGCTGCCGCTGCCGCCGCCGGGGTCGGGATCTACGGTGAGGTCGAGCTGGCCTGGCGCCTGCGCGGACCGGGCGCCGCCCCCTGGCTGGCGCTGACCGGCACCAACGGCAAGACGACCGCGGTGCGCATGCTCACCTGCATCCTCACCGCTGCAGGCCACAAGTCCATCGCCGTCGGTAACGTCGGCACCCCGATCGTCGAGGCCGTGCTCGAGGACTACGACGTGCTCGCCGTGGAGCTGTCCAGCTATCAGCTGCACTGGTCCAGCACGGTGGCACCGCACGCCGCCGCCATCCTCAACGTCGCCCCGGACCACCTCGACTGGCACGGTTCCCTAAAGGCGTACGCCGCCGACAAGGGCAAGATCTTCGCGCCCGGCACCATCGCCGTGGTGAACGCCGACGAGGAATGGCCGGTACGGCTCGCCGCGCGGGCGGAACGGGTCGTGGAGTTCACCCTCGGCACCCCGGCGCCGGGCCAGCTGGGGGTGGTCGAGGACCTGCTCGTCGATCGGGCGTTCGTCGTGGACCCGGTGCGGGAGGCCACCGAGCTCGCCGGCCTCCAGGACGTACGCCCCTTCGCCCCTCACAACGTCGCCAACGCCCTGGCGGCGGCGGCCCTGGCCCGGGCCTACGGGGTGTCGGCGGAAGCGGTACGGGAGGGTCTGCGGGCGTTCCGGCCGGATCCGCACCGCATCGCTCATGTCGCCACCGTCGGCGAGGTGGGTTACGTCGACGACTCCAAGGCCACCAACCCGCACGCGGCGGCCGCGTCACTGGCCGCCTACGGCTCGGTCGTGTGGATCGCGGGCGGTCTGCTCAAAGGCGCCGACGTCGAGGATCTCGTCAGGTCATGCTCCCCGCGGCTACGTGGTGCGGTGCTGATCGGCACCGACCGGGCCCAAATAGCGGCGGCACTTGCGCGACACGCACCGAATGTCCCAGTGGTCGACGTGCCCGACCTTGACACTGGGGCGATGGACGTCATGGACAAGGTAGTGGTGGCCGCGGCTCGCCTGGCCGTGCCAGGGGACACCGTGCTCCTCGCCCCGGCGGGAGCCTCGTTCGACATGTTCACGAGCTACGGCGCGCGCGGCGACGCGTTCGCCGCGGCGGTGCGGCGGCTGGCCGAGTCCCACTAGCGGCGGGCACCCGGAGCGAGCGCAATGAACACCGCAGACGTTCCCGCGGGCACGACCCGGGGGTCCCCCGACCAGAGGGAGGGACGGCCGGGTCTGCGGGCCCAGACAGTGGCCGTCGTGGGTCTCCTCGACCGGCCGCTGACCTCCTACTACCTGGTGCTCGGCTGCTCGATGCTGCTGCTCGCGCTGGGACTCACCATGGTGCTGTCGGCCTCCAGCGTGGTGCAGCTGACCAAGACCGGCTCGGCGTTCACGCTCTTCCACAAGCAGGCGATCTGGGTCGGGATCGGGCTGCCGATGATGTGGGTGGCGGCGGCCCTCCCTGTCAAGGCGTTCCGGATGCTGGCCTATCCGCTGCTGCTGCTGTCGGTCCTGGCACTGGTGCTGGTGCTGGTGCCCGGATTGGGCGCGACCGCGGGCGGCGCGACCCGATGGCTCAGCTTCGGCGGGTTCTTCCAGCTGCAGCCGTCCGAACCGGCCAAGCTCGCCCTCACCCTGTGGGGCGCCGATCTGCTCGCCCGCAAGGAGAAGCTGCGGCAGCTGACCGAATGGCGGCACCTGCTGATCCCGCTGCTGCCCGGCGCCGGGCTGGTCGTGTTGCTGGTCATGCTGGGCAACGACCTCGGAACCACCCTCGTGCTGCTCACGATCTTTCTGTCCCTGCTCTGGGTGGTCGGCGCGCCCGGACGGCTGTTCCTCGGCATGGCCGGGTTGGTCTGCCTGCTGGTCTCGATCCTCATCATGGTCGAGCCGTACCGCCTGCAGCGGCTCACCGGTTTCCTCGACTCCTCCGGGAACAAGCTGACCATCAACTACCAGGGCACGCAGGGCCTGTACGCGGTCGCCTCCGGCGGCTGGTTCGGCACCGGGCTGGGCGAGGGCAAGGCCAAGTGGCAGTACCTCCCGCACGCGGAGACCGACTTCATCTTCGCGATCATCGGAGAGGAGCTGGGCTTGATCGGCACGCTCCTCGTGCTCGGGCTGTTCGGGCTGCTCGCCTACGCGGGTCTCCGGATCGCCCGGCGGGTCAAGGATCCCTTCATGCGGCTGGCCGCGGCCGGGGTCACCGCCTGGCTGGTGATCCAGGCCGTGGTGAACATCGGGGCGGTCATCCGGGTGCTGCCCATCACGGGCATTCCGCTGCCGCTGGTCTCCTATGGGGGATCGGCTCTGATCCCGACCTTGATAGCGCTGGGCATGCTGTTGTCATTCGCCAAGCGGGAACCGGGAGCGCGGCAGGCGTTGGCCGCCCGGGGTCCCGGACTGGCCGCGCGGGCCCTAAGCTGGCTTGGCCTGGCAAGGCATTGAGCGCGTGTCGACATGCCCGCCGTGGAGACTGGGTGAGTTTCCCATTGCACGCCCTGCTGTAGAGAACTGATGAGGTTTCCCCATTGCACGCCACGCTGTGGAGACTGGTGAGGTTTCCCATTGCACGCCACTGAGAGAGGTGTCCCCATGAGGGTTGTCCTGGCCGGCGGCGGGACCGCTGGACATATCGAGCCCGCCCTCGCCCTCGCTGACGCGTTGCGCCGTATGGACCCGAATGTCCAGGTGACCTGCCTGGGCACCGAGCGTGGCCTGGAGACCCGGCTGGTGCCGGCCCGCGGTTACCAGCTCGCGCTGATCCCGCCCGTCCCGCTGCCGCGGACCTTGACCCCGCGGCTGTTGTCGGTCCCGGGGCGATTGCGTGGTGCGATCAACGCGGCGGCAGGTGTGCTCGACAGGACGGGAGCCGACGTGCTCGTCGGTTTCGGCGGATACGTCGCCACTCCCGCGTATCTCGCGGCCCGTAAGCGGCACGTCCCGATCATCGTGCACGAGGCGAACCCACGGCCCGGGCTGGCCAACCGGCTCGGTGCCCGGTTCACCGAGCATGTCGCGGTGTCCAACCCCGACACCCCGTTGCCACACGCCCAGTTCGTCGGCGTCCCGTTGCGCCAGGAGATCTCCACTCTGAACCGCCTCGCCACCGGCGACAAGGCGCGGTCGTACTTCGGGCTGCTGCCGGACCTGCCCACGTTGCTGGTCTTCGGCGGCTCCCAGGGGGCCCGCTCGCTGAACCGGGCAGCCGTGGCCGCCGCCCCGGCCTTCCGGGCGGCGGGGATCCAGGTGCTGCACATCGTGGGGCCCAAGAACACCGAGGAGCCGGAGCCCGCCGACGGTCCGCAGTACGTCACCATCCCGTACTGCGACCGGATGGACCTGGCCTATGCCGCCGCGGACGTGGCGATGTGCCGCTCTGGCGCCATGACCTGCGCGGAACTGGCCGCGGTCGCGCTGCCCGCCGCGTACGTCCCGCTGCCGCACGGCAACGGTGAGCAGCGGCTCAACGCCGAGCCGATCGTGGCCGGCGGCGGTGGTCTGTTGGTCGAGGACTCCGAGCTCACCCCGGACTGGATCGTGCGGAACCTGATTCCCATCCTGTCCGACGCCGACCGGGTCGTTCAGATGTCCGAGGCGGCCGGGCGGCTGGGGCGCCGCGACGCCGATGTGACCCTCGCGCGCATGGTCTTCGACGTCGTCCGCAACCGGGCGGCCCAGCAGTGAGTCTGATCATGCCGTCCGACGTCGTACCCGCCGATGAGCTGGGAAGGGTCCACTTCATCGCCATCGGTGGCGCGGGCATGTCAGGCATCGCCCGCATCATGCTCAAGCGAGGCATCACCGTCTCCGGCAGCGACGCGAGGGACTCCGAGCTGCTGACGCAGCTGAGTGATCTGGGCGCCAAGGTCTTCGTCGGTCATGCCGCCGGGCATCTCGGGGACGCCGACACGGTGGTGATCTCGACCGCGATCCGGGAGGGCAACCCCGAGCTCGCCGCGGCCAGAGAGCGCGGTCTGCGGGTCCTGCACCGCTCCGCCGCCCTGGCCGCGCTGATGGCCGGCCGCCGGGCGGTGGCCGTCGCGGGCACGCACGGTAAGACCACCACGACCTCGATGCTCACCGTCGCGTTGCAGCACGCGGGCGCCGACCCGGCCTACTGCATCGGGGGCCAGCTGGTGACCACCGGGCTGGGTGCCGACGAGGGCAGTGGGGACGTCTTCGTCGCCGAGGCGGACGAGAGTGACGGCTCGTTCCTGATGTACACGCCGTACGTCGCCATCATCACCAACATCGAGGCGGACCATCTCGACAACTACGGCGGCTTCGAGAAGGTCAAGGAGAACTTCGCGCGCTTCGTCGACCGGATCGAGCCGGGCGGCGTGCTGGTCGCCGGAATCGACGACCCGGTGGTGCGGGAACTGGTCGGCTCCGCCCGATCCCGGGGTCTCAGCGTGCGGACCTACGGTGAGGCGGCCGACGCCGACCTGAGAGTGACCGGATTCACCCCGCGCGGGCTGGGCTGCCGATTCGAGATCGAATTCTCGGACGCGGCGGGTGGCGAGGAGGGTGCGAAGGAGGCCGGAGCGATCGAGCTCACCGTGCCGGGACGGCACAACGCGCTCAACGCCACCGCGGCGTTCGCCGTCGCACAGGCCCTCGGCTGCGACCTCGCCGCCGTACGGGACGGGCTCGCCGGCTTCGGCGGGGCGATGCGGCGGCTCGAGCTGAAGGGGGAGGCCGGCGGCGCGCAGGTCTTCGACAGCTACGCACACCACCCGACCGAGCTGATCGCCGACCTCGAGGCCACCCGCGATTATGTCGAGCAGCGGGCCCAGGAGACGGGCGCGGCGGGCCGCATCGTCGCGGTGTTCCAGCCGCACCTCTACAGCCGGACGAAGTTCTTCGCGGCCGAGTTCGGCGCCGCGCTCGCACTCGCCGACGTCGCCGTGGTCCTCGATGTCTACGGAGCGCGCGAGGAACCCGAGCCGGGGGTGACCGGCCGGCTCATCGCCGACGCGGTTCCCGCGGGCGGCACCCAGGTCAGCTACCTGCCGGAGCAGAACGAGGTGCCGGCCCAAGTGGCCGGGCTGGCCCGGCCGGGCGACGTCATCATCACCCTCGGCGCCGGTGACGTGACCAAGCTCGGTCCGCTGATCCTGGAGCGGCTCGCCCGCTGAGGGCGGGCAGCGCACGGTGAGCCCGCGCCGAAATACGCTCCGCCCGGCGTGGAGTACCGCCTCCAGGGGCCGGTCCGGGTCATCATCAGGTCATGCGAGCCGGAAGCGGGACGACGAGGACGGTCCAGACGGCGGATCGGGGAGGTGCCGCCCCGGCACCGGCGGCAACGGGGCCCGCGGAGCCGAACCCTCCCGCGCGGCGCCGGGCGAACCGGTGGAAGGTGATGTTCATCTCCCTGCTGGTCGTCGGGGTCTTCGGCCTGGCCGCCTGGGTGCTGCTGGGCTCCCGGCTGCTGGTGGTCCGTCATGTCGAGGTCGTCGGGACGCATCTGCTGTCACGCGACCGGGTGGTGAGTGTCGGCCAGATCCGTCTCGGCACTCCGATGATCCGGCTGGGCGCCGGAGCCGTACGGGACCGGATCGCGGGCATTCAGGAGGTCGAGGAGGTCCGGGTGGAGCGGCGCTGGCCGACGACGGTCCGGATCGTCGTCACCGAGCGGGTGCCGGTGGTGGTGGTGCCGCACGGCGGCAAGTTCGAGCAGTACGACAAGTTCGGCGTGCTCGTCCTCACCTCCCCGGCACGGCCGCGCGCCCTTCCCGACCTGGTGGTCGCCACTCCGGGGCCCGCCGACGCGGTGACCGTCGCGGCGCTCACCGCATGGCGGAGCCTGCCCCCGCGGCTGGTCAGGCGGCTGACCGCGGTCGAGGCGCCGACCGCCGAGTCGATCACTTTCCGGCTTTCCGGCGGCCGCACCATCGTCTGGGGAGCCGCCGAGCGGGCGCAGGAGAAGCTGCGTCTCATCGACGCGCTGACCCGCACCGCGGCCGGGCGCTCCGCCCAGACCATCGACGTGAGTTCTCCCGAAGTCGTCACGACCGAGTAATTGCCGAGCGCCGGGGATGGGGACCCGCCACGATAGAGGCGAGTGGGCGCCTGAGAGCCGGAAAGGCGTGTCGCCGGTCGGTTTCGGCCGCTGTCATGAGGCAGGGTGGAGGGCGAGGTTCGGACGGACGGGGAGGTGGGCAGGTGAGCGACCTGAAACGGGGCAAGCCAGACCCACTGCGACACGCCGGTTCAGTTCGTGGCGGGTTAGTTGACCCTGGTGGTTGACCGCCCCTACTGTCCGTATCAGCCCTCAGGTTGACATAACTGTAAGCCTCAACTTGAGGGTGAGGGTTTGGGAGTGGTTCATCGCCGCTCGGATCTTCACACATAGACCAGGTCAGCAATACCAGCGGCGCGGTTCACGAACTGGGCCGGTCGGTTGGACAGAGCGAGCGGAAAGGCACCCTCGTCGTGGCAGCACCGCAGAATTACCTCGCGGTCATCAAGGTCGTCGGCATCGGCGGCGGCGGCGTCAACGCCGTCAACCGGATGATCGAAGAGGGCCTCAAGGGTGTCGAGTTCATCGCGATCAACACCGACGCCCAAGCGCTGCTGATGAGTGACGCAGACGTGAAGCTCGATGTCGGCAGGGAACTCACCCGCGGACTCGGCGCGGGCGCCAACCCCGACGTGGGCCGTAAGGCCGCCGAGGACCACCGCGAGGAGATCGAAGAGGTTCTCAAGGGCGCCGACATGGTGTTCGTGACCGCGGGTGAGGGCGGTGGCACCGGCACCGGCGGTGCGCCGGTGGTGGCCAACATCGCCCGTTCTCTCGGCGCCCTCACCATCGGTGTCGTGACCAGGCCCTTCAGCTTCGAGGGCAAGCGCCGGGCGATGCAGGCCGACGCGGGCATCGAGACGTTGCGCGACGAGGTCGACACCCTCATCGTCATCCCCAACGACCGGCTGCTCTCGATCTCCGACCGCCAGGTCAGCGTCCTGGATGCCTTCAAGGCCGCCGACCAGGTGCTCCTCTCCGGTGTCCAGGGCATCACGGACCTGATCACCACGCCCGGCCTGATCAACCTCGACTTCGCCGACGTCAAGTCCGTCATGTCCGGGGCGGGATCGGCGCTCATGGGCATCGGCTCCGCGCGTGGCGACGACCGTTCGGTGGCCGCCGCCGAGATGGCGATCTCCAGCCCGCTGCTGGAGGCGAGCATCGACGGTGCGCACGGCGTGCTGCTGTCCATCTCCGGCGGATCCGACCTCGGCCTGTTCGAGATCAACGAATCGGCGCAGCTGGTCTCCAACGCCGCGGCCCCGGACGCCAACATCATCTTCGGTGCCGTCATCGACGACGCCCTCGGGGACGAGGTGCGGGTAACCGTCATCGCCGCCGGTTTCGACGAGGGCAGCCCGACGCATGCGGCCTCCGAGCCGGCGCATCGGCGGGCCGTCCCGCCGCCCGCCCGCCCCGCCCCGCCACCACCGCCTCCGCCGCGCCCCGCCGCCCCGCCGGTCAGCCTGCCGTCGGTGGTGTCGGAGTCCGCGGGGCGCCCGGAGCCGCAGGTCTCGCCGCCCGCGCACGCTCCGGTGAGCCAGCCCGAGCCCGCTACGATGTCCGCGCCTGAGAGCTCTCTGGAGCGCGACACGGAGTCCGTGCCGGGCCCTAAGATGCCGCGGTCGGCGACTGAACCGTCCGCGGCTCGCATCGGTGCGGGTGACGAGACCGGAAACGCGACTCCTTCCGGTGGCTGGAAGGACGACGGTGTGGGCTCCACCGGCGGAGGCTGGAGAGAACAAGCGCGCCGTCGGCCGGTCGTGTTCGACGAGGACGACGATCTCGACGTCCCCGACTTCCTGAAATAGTGCTCACCCGGATCGAGCTCGGCGACGGCGTCAGGGCTGCCTTCACCGGCCGGGCCGGTGGGGCCAGTGCCGAACCTTACGCCTCGCTCAATCTGGGCGGTGCCGTCGGTGATGATCCCGGGACCGTGCGGGAGAACCGCCGCCGGGCCGGAGCCGAGCTGGGCATCGACCCCTCACGCATGGTCTGGATGCGCCAGGTGCACGGCGCCGGCGTCGCGTTCGTCGATGAACCCTTCACGCCGGAGCCGGGTGTGTCCGGCCCGCCGGGAGTGGACGCCATCCTGACCACCGAGCCGGGCCTGGCACTCGCCGTGCTGGTCGCCGACTGTGCTCCGGTGCTGCTCGCCGATCCGGTCGCCAAGATCGTCGGCGCGGCGCATTCGGGCCGTCCGGGGACCGCCGCCGGTGTCGTGCCGGCGCTGGTCGAGCGAATGCATGAGCGTGGTGCCGACCCCGCACGGATGGTGGCGGTGATCGGTCCGGCCGTGTGCGGAGCCTGTTACGAGGTGCCGGAGGCGCTGCGGGACGAGGTCGCCGCCGTGGCACCCGCCGCATACGCCACCACCCGCGACGGCACGCCGGGCCTGGACATCCGGCGCGGCATCACCGCCCAGCTCTCCGCCACAGGGGTACGGGACGTACGGGTCGACTCTCGGTGCACCATGGAGGCGCCAGAACTTTTTTCCTTCCGGCGCGACGGCCGTACGGGCCGGTTCGCCGGATTCATCTGGCTTAAGCCGTGAGCGCTCACGAGGCACACGGCGACGACGGAACAACCGATCGAGAGACGAGGGAAGTCATCGACTCGAAGGCACCCCGGGCCGCCGAGTGGAGCGAGACCATGAGCACGCGCAAGGATGAGCTGGCCGAGAATCTGGCGGCGGTACGTGAGCGCATCAGCGCCGCGTGTCGGGCCGCCGGACGAGATGTGAACGAGATCACGCTGATCGCGGTCACCAAGACCTTCCCGGCGTCCGATATCCGGCTGCTCTCCGAACTGGGGGTGACCGACATCGCCGAGAACCGGGATCAGGAGGCCGCCCCCAAGGCCACCGCGTCCACCGATCTTCCACTGACCTGGCATTTCGTCGGACGATTGCAGACCAACAAGGTCCGTTCGGTGGCGGCGTACGCCGACGTGGTTCACTCGGTGGATCGATCTAGATTGATCACCGCGCTGTCCGCCGCGGCCGTACGGGCGGAGCGGACGTTGCGCTGCCTGATCCAGGTCTCACTCGACGCCGCGCCCGGCGACCCTACCGATGCCGCGGCCGACCACGCCTCCAGCGAGCGGGCCTGGCGGGGCGGGGCGCTCTTCCCTGAGGTGCCCGGCCTCGCGGACGCCATCGCCGGGGCTGAGCGGCTGGAGCTCGGTGGTGTCATGGCGGTCGCCCCGCTCGGCGCGGACCCCGCGCCGGCCTTCGCGCGGCTGGCCGAGATGGCGGCCGCCGTGCGGACCGCTCACCCAGGGGCCACGATCATGTCCGCGGGGATGAGCGGCGATCTGGAGCAGGCGATCGCGTGTGGCGCGACACACGTTCGTGTCGGTACGGCGTTGCTCGGAGGCAGACAAGCGATCGTCAGGTAATGTCCGCAGCGGGGGACATTGTGGGTTCACAGGTCCCCGGACCGTCAGTCGGAGAGCGGCTGTCCACCAGTAGGCAACAGAGGACGTCGGAGGGCACATGGCCAGCGCGATGCGCAAGATGGCGGTCTACCTCGGCCTCGTGGAGGACGACCGCTATCACGATGACTACGACGAGTACGACGTCTATGACGATGACGCCGCCGAGCGGCGCCGTACCGAGGATGAGCCCACTGGGCAGCCCACCCGGGTCCAGGACGTGACGGATCGGGATCGTGAGCAGCCGTCAGCGGCCGCGGAGCGTCGCTCCTCGACCGTGGTCTATGACGCGGCCGCCTCAGACCTTGCGCGCATCACTACGCTTCATCCCAGGACGTACAACGAGGCGAGGACCATCGGAGAGCATTTCCGTGAGGGCACCCCAGTGATCATGAACCTGACCGAGATGGTCGACAGCGACGCGAAGCGTCTCGTCGATTTTGCGGCTGGTCTTGTGTTCGGCCTGCATGGGAGCATTGAACGTGTTACTAACAAGGTGTTCCTGCTGTCACCGGTCAATGTCGAGGTAACCGCCGAAGACAAGGCCCGGATGGCAGAACGAGGATTCTTCAACCAAAGCTGACAGCCACATGCGAGAGTGTCCGTGACAATCGTTAGAACCGTGCTGATCGTACTGCTGTACCTCT
>JAOPYO010000340.1 GCA_025964575.1 Actinomycetes bacterium | reverse complement strand
CGATCCGGTCGGACATCGTCAGCGCCTCACCCTGGTCGTGAGTGACGAACACGAACGTGATGCCGACCTCGCGCTGGATGCGCTTCAGCTCCACCTGCATGGCCTGGCGCAGCTTGAGGTCGAGCGCGGCCAGCGGCTCGTCGAGCAGCAGCGCCCGCGGGTTGTTGACCAGCGCGCGGGCCAACGCCACACGCTGCTGCTGCCCGCCGGACAGCTCCTTGGGCCGGCTCTTCTCCCGGCCGGTCAGGCCGACGATCTCGAGCATCTCGCCGACCCGGCGGGTCACCTCGTCCTTGGCCACGCCCTTGCGCTTCAGCCCGAACGCCACGTTCTCGGCGACGCTCATGTGCGGGAACAGTGCGTATGACTGGAACACCATGTTCACGTCGCGCTTGTTCGGGGGCACCCCGACGACATTGTTGCCGTGCAGGTAGACCTCACCCGCGGTCGGCTCGTCGAAGCCGGCGATCATCCGCATGGTGGTGGTCTTGCCGCAGCCGGACGGCCCGAGCATGGAGAAGAACTCGCCCTCGGCGATCTTCATGTCGACGCCCTTGACCGCCTGTACGACCTCGCCATGCGACGTAAAGGACTTCACGAGACCGACGAGCTCGATAGCGGGCAGCGTCTCCATCGGCGCCGCGGGGGCGGCGTCCTGGGTTTCCGTCATTACCACTGGTCCTTCGGGGGGCTGGAGCTGGGGATTTCAGTAACGGCGTCAGTCGCCGATGTAGTGCATGACGTGCTTGATGCGGGTGTAGTCCTCAAGCCCGTACATCGACAGGTCCTTGCCGTACCCGGAGTGCTTGAAGCCGCCGTGCGGCATCTCCGACACGAACGGGATGTGCGTGTTGACCCAGACGGCGCCGAAGTCGAGCCGCTTGGTCATCCGCATCGCGCGCTGGTGGTCCTTGGTCCACACGCTGGAGGACAGGCCGTACTTCACCCCGTTGGCCCAGGCGACGGCCTGGTCCTCGTCGGTGAACGTCTGCACGGTGATGACCGGGCCGAAGATCTCGTCCTGAATCATCTCGTCCTGCTGGTGCAGGCCGCTGACCACGGTCGGTGCGTAGAAGTAACCCCGGTCACCGAGCTGCTCACCGCCCGCCACCACCGACGCGTGCGAGGGCGTACGGTCCAGGAAACCCTTCACCCGGGCCAGCTGGTTGGCGTTGTTCACCGGGCCGAAGTAGGCGTCCGGATCGCTGGGCGCACCGACCTTGGTGCCCTTGGCCGCCTCGGCGAGGGCCGCGGTGAAGTCGGCGGCCAGCCGGCTGTGCACGAGCACCCGGGTGGCGGCGGTGCAGTCCTGACCGGCGTTGAAGTAACCGGCGCCCGCGATGCCCTCCGCGGCGGCCTCGATGTCGGCGTCGTCGAACACGACCACCGGGGCCTTGCCGCCCAGCTCGAGGTGGACCTTCTTGAGGTCCTTGGCCGCGCTCGCGGCGACCTCCATGCCGGCCCGCACGCTGCCGGTGATCGACACCATCTGCGGGGTCGGGTGCTCGACCAGTGAGCGGCCGGTGTCCCGGTCACCGCAGATCACGTTGAAGACACCCGGCGGCAGGAACTCGGCCGCGATCTCCGCCAGAAGCAGGGTGGAAGCCGGCGTTGTGTCCGAGGGCTTGAGAACAACGGTGTTGCCCGCGGCCAGCGCCGGGGCGAACTTCCAGACCGCCATCATCATCGGGTAGTTCCACGGCGCGACCTGGGCGCAGACCCCGATCGGCTCGCGCCGGATGGTGGAGGTGTGGTCCGTCATGTACTCACCCGAGGACCTGCCCTCGAGGATGCGTGAAGCGCCCGCGAAGAAGCGGATGTTGTCCACCATCGGGGGGACTTCCTCGTCCGCCGTCAGCTGGAGGGGCTTGCCGGTGTTGCGGCTCTCGATCGCGACGATCTCCTCGGCGCGGGCCTCGATCGCATCGGCGATCTTGAGGAGCGCCAAACTCCGGTCCTTGGGCGTGGAGTCCCGCCAAGCCGGGAAGGCGTCCTCCGCCGCGCGGAACGCCGAGTCGATGTCCTCCGCGCCGGATACCGGCGCTTCCGCGTAGACCTCCCCTGTGCTGGGGTCGATCACTTGGGACGTACGCCCGTCCTTGGCGTCGACGTACTCGCCACCAACGAAGTTGCGAAATTTCGTCCTGGTCTCGCTGGTCACCTTCGACCTCCGATGCCGCCGGGTGTGTCCTATGTCGCACTGACCTTGGCAGAGCATAACCCGACATGACAAGTGATTCCGTTGTTACGATCGCGTTTCACAACGGAATCCCTTGACATGGACGCCACAGCTGACACGATGTCGCAGCGAGGAGGCAATGATGAGCGAGGACCCCCCGAACTCCGTACAGCGACACCGCACCGGAGCCATCCGTCATCAGAACCATCAGAATGGCAACGCCATCGATGGCATCTCGAAGCAGATCATCGAGCAGTTGCAACAGGATGGCAGGCGGTCGTACGCGGCCATCGGCAAGGCCGTTGGGCTCTCCGAGGCGGCCGTGCGCCAGCGGGTGCAACGGCTGCTCGAGACCGGCATCATGCAGATCGTCGGCGTGACCGATCCGCTCATGCTGGGTTTCTCCCGGCAGGCGATGATCGCCATCAAGTGTGAGGGCGATCTGGAGCAGGTGGCCGACCATCTCGCCGACATGGACGAGATCGACTACGTCGTGATCACCGCGGGGTCGTTCGACATCCTCGTGGAGCTCGTCTGCGAGAGCGACGACGAAATGCTCGAGATGCTCAACCGGATCCGTTCGGTACCCAGCGTGACCAGCACTGAAAGCTTCGTCTATCTCAAACTGCGCAAGCAGACCTACACCTGGGGGACCCGGTGAGCCCTGAAGCCGACTCTGACCAGCGGCAGGAGGCCGCCAAGCGGCACCTGTGGATGCACTTCACCCGGATGTCGGACGCCGACGTCCCGGTCATCGTCCGCGGCGAGGGCCCCTATGTCTATGACGAGCGCGGCAAACGTTATCTCGATGGGCTCTCCGGACTGTTCGTGTCCCAGGTCGGGCACGGCCGCACGGAGTTGGCACAGGCGGCCGCCCGCCAGGCTTCGGAGCTGGCGTACTTCCCGCTCTGGTCCTACGCCCACCCGAACGCGATCGAGCTGGCCGAGCGGCTGGCCACGCTCGCGCCGGGCGACCTCAACCGGGTCTTCTTCACCACGGGCGGTTCGGAAGCGGTCGAGGCGGCCTGGAAGCTGGCCCGCAACTACTTCAAGCTGACCGGGGAGCCTTCTCGGTACAAGGTGATCAGCCGCGACATCGCCTACCACGGCACCTCGATGGGCGCGCTGTCGGTGACCGGCCTGGCCGCGATCAAGCACCCCTTCGAGCCGCTGGTGCCCGGGTCCGTACGGGTCCCCAACACCAACTTCTACCGGGCCCCGCTGTTCGGGGACTCCCTGCCCGACTTCGGGCAGTGGGCGGCCGACGAGATCGAACGGGCCATCCTGCGCGAGGGCCCCGAGTCGGTGGCGGCCGTGTTCCTGGAGCCGGTGCAGAACTCCGGCGGCTGCTTCCCGCCCCCGCCCGGTTACTTCGCCCGGGTGCGCGAGATCTGCGACAGGTACGGAGTGCTGCTGGTCTCCGACGAGGTCATCTGCGCGTTCGGCCGGCTGGGCCACTACTTCGGCTCCGAGCGGTACGGCTACCAGTCCGACATCATCACCTTCGCCAAGGGCGTTACCTCGGGCTACTCCCCGCTTGGCGGCATGATGGTCAGCGACCGGCTGGTGGAGCCCTTCGTGGACGGCCAGACCACCTTCCTGCACGGGGTCACCTTCGCCGGGCATCCCGTCTCCACCGCCGTGGCCCTCGCCAACCTCGACCTCTTCGAGAAGGAACACCTGCTCGACAACGTCCGGTCCAACGAGGCCGGGTTCCGGGCCTCCCTGGAGAAGCTGTCGGACCTGCCCATCGTGGGCGACGTGCGGGGCGACGGCTACTTCTATGGCATCGAGCTGGTCAAGGACAAGGCGACCCGGGAGACGTTCGACGGCGACGAGTCCGAGCGGCTACTGCGCGGCTTCCTGTCCAACGCCCTCTACGACGCCGGGCTGATCTGCCGGGCCGATGACCGCGGCGACCCGGTCATCCAGCTGGCCCCACCACTGATCTGCACGCAGGAGCACTTCGACGAGATCGAGCAGATCCTCCGCTCCGTCCTCACCGAGGCCTCCGCCCACCTGTGATCCCCGCCTGTCCGGAACACGCGACGACCCGCCCGACCGGACCGAGCACTGCGCCCCGGCCAGTGGGACTACGCGCGAAGACCAAGCACGAAGGAAACAACACGGGTCATCACTTTTTGGGCGCGGCGTAGGAGGCGGGGACGCAGACGTTGAATGATTGGATTGAATCATCGGAGGTGTTCCCGACCCATCCGATGACTCCGGCATCGGTGTGCAGACAGATCTTCCCACCCCGATCGATCCACTTCCCGCCTCCCCAGTTCCAGCCGACCTGCGCGCCCGAGTTGCCCTGGAGGAAGTGCGAGCCCTTCCCGTATTTAGTCGTCCGGTTGGCGGCCAAGGTACGCCCGCACTGATAGGACCCGAAGATGGCGATGCCCCAGGATTCGCTACGGCTGGGGAAGATGCCTATGCTCTTATTGCATTTCCAGTCGTACCAGATCTGGCTGAGCTGGGCCTTGGTGAGCTTGGCCATCTTGCGACCGGACCCGCATTTCGTGAACACCTTAAGATCGATCTTCGGATCAATCAGTGTCGGATCATGGAACAGCACATAGACACCAGGATTGCGCCTCTCAACGGTACGCACATACCGCACCTT
>JAOPYO010000336.1 GCA_025964575.1 Actinomycetes bacterium | reverse complement strand
GGCGCCCGCTCCGGCGGCGCCCGCCTCCGCCCCACCCGGCCCCGCACAGCCGGGTCCGCCCGGAAGGCACTCTCAGGGCGATGAGCAGCCGGGTGTCTCCGTGACCAAGGAACCCAAGGCCGACTCCCATAACCCCGGGCCGGTGCTTCCCGAGCCCAGGAGCGCACAGCCGCCGACCGGACCGGTGCCCGTGGTGAAGGGGCGGATCAAGATCGAGGACGAGGTGGTCGAGAAGATCGCCGCGCTGGCCGCTCTCGAGGTGCACGGCGTCGCCGCCCTCGGTGGCGACGTGACCCGCGCGACCGAATCCGTACGCCCTCGCGTCGGCGTCGGTCATCAGCGCGGCGACCAGAGCGTCCAGGTCAGGGTGAAGGACACCGAGGTCTCCCTCGACGTCACCATCGTCGTCGAGTACGGCAGCGTGGTGATGGAGGTGGCCAAGGTGGTCAAGAACAACGTGGCCCGGATCGTGAGCGTCATGCTCGGCATGAGGGTCACCGAGGTCAACGTGACCGTGGACGACGTCCGCATGCCGGGCGAGGTCCTCAGCGAGCCCGCGGAGGCCGGCCCCGCTTCGTGATTCCCGAGGCCGGGGGGCCGCTCTTGGCGGCCGTCACCGAGCGTTGACGCACACCCATCGGTGTGTGTGTTTATCGCCTGGTGGGCAGGTCGCAGGTCTGCAGGCCGCTGTCCGTGATCACGGTGACGCCGACGCGCTTGGTGATGCTGATCGGCACGCCGGTGAACTCGAAGACGTGCGGGCCCGTCTCGCCTTGGGCGGTGACGCTCTTGGTCAGCGTGCCGCGGCCCTTCGCCTCGATGAACGCGGCGACCAGGCCGTTCGCGGGCACGGTGACGCTCACCTTCACACTGTCGCCGACCCGCTGATACGAGGCGGCGGCCGAGCCGCACTGGGCCGACCCGCTGGTGCCGACCCCACCGACCGTGCCGAGGGAGTTGGGGCCCGTCGTGGCCCGGCCGGGAACCCCCTGCCGGGTCGGACCACCCAGTGCGCCGTTCCCCCCGGCGGCCCCGGGCGCGTTCGCGGACGGAGTCGAGCCGGCTGCGTTGGAGTTCGTGGTGCCGCTGCGCAGTTGGAGCAGCACCACGACCACGGCGACGATCACCAGGACGGCCGCGCCACCATAACCGAGGATCCTGGTCCACAGCGGCGAAGCGGATCTCATCCGGATCTCTCCAGGGGGTCGGGGCGGTGCCGCCGAGACTACTGCGTCCCCGCACCGGGACGAACCGGACCCGCCCGAACGGTCTGCCGGAGCGATCCCGGCGGCACCGCGAGGCCCCGTCGTGATCATGCGACCGTCCGGCGAGCGGTCGCATGATCACGCGGAATAGAGCCTAGCGTCCGGAACGCGATATTGCATTTCCAATCCAATTGACCAAGTGGTCATCATTCCGGCAACTCCGCCGGAACCTCAGGACGTCAGACCTGGACGCGTTCCTCGACCGCCTTGACGATCTCGGCTACGGCCTCGTCAACCGGGACACCGTTCTTCTGCTCGCCGTTGCGGTAGCGGAACGACACCGCTCCCTTGGCGACGTCCTCGTCACCGGCCAGCAGCATGAACGGCACCTTGGACCTCTGCGCGTTACGGATCTTCTTCTGCATACGGTCGGCGGAGGAGTCCACCTCCACCCGGATCCCATGGGAACGCAGCTTCGCGGCCACTTCGTCCAGATAGGGCACATGGTCGTCGGCGATCGGAATGCCGATGGCCTGCACCGGGGCAAGCCACGGCGGCATCGCGCCCGCGTAGTGCTCCAGCAGCACGCCGAAGAACCGCTCGATCGACCCGAACAACGCCCGGTGGATCATGACCGGCTGCTGCCGAGTGCCGTCGGCGGCCTGGTACTCCAGGCCGAATCGCTTGGGCTGGTTGAAGTCGACCTGAATGGTGGACAGTTGCCAGGTGCGGCCGATGGCGTCCTTGGCCTGGACGGAGATCTTCGGTCCGTAGAAGGCGGCACCGCCCGGATCGGCCACCAGGTCCAGACCCGACTCGTCAGCGGCGGCCTGCAGGGCGGCGGTCGCCTCGGCCCAGTCCTCCGCGGAGCCGATGAACTTCTCCGAATCGTCCCGGGTGGACAGTTCCAGGAAGAACTCGGTGAGCCCGTAGTCCCTCAGCAGGTCCAGCACGAAGCCGAGCAGGCTCTTGAGCTCCTCGACCATCTGCTCACGGGTGCAGTAGATGTGCGAGTCGTCCTGGGTCATGCCACGGACGCGTGTGAGTCCGTGCACGACCCCGGACTTCTCGAACCGGTAGACGGTGCCGAACTCGAACAGTCGCAGCGGCAGTTCCCGGTAGGACCGCCCGCGCGCCTTGAAGATCAGGTTGTGCATCGGGCAGTTCATCGGCTTGAGCCGGTAGTCCACGCCGTCCAGCTCGAAGGGCGGGAACATGTCCTCGGCGTACCAGGGCAGGTGTCCGGAGGTCTCGAACAGCTGGCCCTTGGTGATGTGCGGGGTGTTGACGAACTCGTACCCCGACTCCTCGTGCCGCTTGCGCGAGTAGTCCTCCATGACCCGTCGTACGACCCCGCCCTTGGGGTGGAAGACGGCCAGGCCGCTGCCGATCTCCGCCGGGAAGGAGAACAGGTCGAGCTCGGCGCCGAGCTTGCGGTGGTCGCGCTTCTCGGCCTCCTCCAGCAGCTTGAGGTACTCGTCCTGCCTGTCGCGCGACTCCCAGGCGGTGCCGTAGATCCGCTGCAGCTGCGGGTTCTTCTCACTCCCCCGCCAGTACGCCCCGCCGGAGCGCATCAGCTTGAACGCCGGGATGGTGCGGGTGGTGGGCACGTGCGGACCCCGGCACAGGTCCTTCCAGCACAGCTCGCCGGACTTGGGGTCCAGGTTGTCGTAAATGGTCAGCTCGGCGCCGCCGACCTCCACACTCTCCTCGGCGTCCCCTCCGCCCTTGAGGCCGATGAGCTCCAGCTTGTACGGCTCGGACGCTAGCTCGGCGCGGGCGTCGTCGTCGGAGACCACCCGGCGGGCGAACCGCTGGCCCTGCTTGACGATCTCGCGCATGCGCTTCTCGATGCGCTTGAGGTCGTCGGGGGTGAACGGGTGTTCGACGTCGAAGTCGTAGTAGAAGCCGTTCTCGACGGGCGGGCCGATGCCCAGTTTCGCCTCGGGGAACAGCTCCTGTACGGCCTGCGCCATCACGTGCGCGGTGGAGTGCCGCAGGATGGCGCGGCCTTCGTCGGAACCGGCCTCGACGGCCTCGACGATATCGCCGTCGTGCACCACATGGGCCAGATCGCGCAGCACGCCGTTGACCCGGGCGGCCACGGCCGACCGGCCGTCTTTCCCGAACACGGCCTCGAGCGCCTCTGCGGCGGTCGTGCCTGCCGCCACCACACGCTCGCCACCGCCGAGGGTGATGCGCAGCTCAGACACGGTTGACACGGGAACTCCTCGGTCGAGAGATAACGAGATTGTCAGAAATCGATGCTATCGAGTACGGCTCGTCACTGGTCGCGACCAGCGCCATCGTCCGCTCCTTTCAACAGGGAGCGAAGCCCGGAACGCGCGGAGGCCCCGGGATCGCTCCCGGGGCCTCATGCGTGCTCGAAGGTCAGAGCATGCCGGTGCGGCGCCGGGTCGTCCCCGGCGTCGTCGTCCCCCGCATGCCCGCCATGGAAGTCATGGTAGCCCCCCTCCTCCGTGATCATGCAATCAACCGACGATCGATTGCATGATCACGGAGGAGGGGTGACGATGGCGAGAGACTCGGTGGCGATCTCGAATTCCTCGTCGGTCGGGATCACCAGCACCGCCACCTCTGTCCCGTCGGGCGAGATGACGTGTCCGCCACCGCGCGGCGCCCTCCCCTCCGAGCGAGTCGTACGCACCTGGATCTCATTGCGGGCGGCGTCGACGGAGATGCCGAGCCGCTCCAGCCCCGACAGTGCCCGGGCCCGGGTCCTCGGGTCGTTCTCCCCCACGCCCGCAGTGAACACCACCGCGTCGACGTGGCCCGACGCGGCCTGCAGGACCGCGTAGTAGGCGCCGACGTACTTACGGATTCGGTGGCAGTACACCTCCAGCGCGAGGGCTGCGTCGGAGTCCCCGGCGTCGACCAGCCGCCAGACCTCACGCAGGTCGTTGGCGCCCGCCAGGCCGAGCAGTCCGCTCCGCGCGTTGAGGGCGTCATCGATCTCGTCGATGCGCATGCCCTTGACCCGGCTGAGGAAGGCGGGCAGCGCCGGGTCGAGGTCGCCGGAGCGGGTTCCCATGACCAGGCCCTCGAGCGGGGTGAGCCCCATCGAGGTGTCGACGCTGCGGCCACCCTCGACGGCGGTGGCGCTGGCGCCGTTGCCCAGGTGCAGCACGATCGTGTTGACCTGGTCGTACGGCTTGCCGAGCAGTTCGGCGGCCCGCCTGGACACATAGGCGTTCGAGATGCCGTGGAAACCGTAGCGGCGGACGCCCAGCTCGGTCGCCCACTCACGCGGGACCGCGTAGGTGTGGGCGACGGCCGGCAACGTCTGGTGGAAGGCGGTGTCGAAGACGGCGACGTGCGGTAGCCGCGGGAAAGCCTGGCGGGCGACCTTGATACACGTCAGGTTGACCGGGTTGTGCAGCGGCGCGAGCGGGGCCAGGTCCGCGATGGCCTTCTCGACGGTGTCGTCGATGAGCACCGGGTCGCCGTAGCGGTCCCCGCCGTGCACCACGCGGTGCCCGACGGCGGCCAGCCCGATTCGCGCCAGATCCGGCCCGGCCGCGGCGAACGCCGCCAGGACCGCCCGCAGTCCCGCCTCGTGGTCGGCGTACGCCTCGTCGCGGGTGTACGGCTCGTCCGCTCCCTCGATCTCGTGGGTGAGGGCGCTCGTCCCCTCACCGATGCGCTCCACGACGCCCTCGGCGACCCGGCGGCCGGCGCCCATGTCGAGCAGCCGGTACTTGATCGACGAAGAACCGCTGTTCAGCACCAGCACATGCGGGCCGACGAGTCCTTCCCAGACGCTCCGAGGTTCGTTCGTTCGCTCGCGGCGCTCACTCACGGGACTCACTCTGAGCCTGGATGGCGGTGATGGCGACCGTGTTGACGATGTCCTGGACGGTCGCGCCACGAGAAAGATCGTTGACGGGCTTGCGCAGGCCCTGCAGCACCGGGCCCACGGCCACAGCACCGGCGCTCCGCTGGACGGCCTTGTAGAGGTTGTTGCCGGTGTTGAGGTCGGGCACCACGAAGACGGTGGCGCGCCCGGCGACGTCGCTGCCGGGCATCTTGGTCCGGGCGACCCCGGGGTCGGCGGCCGCGTCGTACTGGATCGGCCCCTCGATCGGCAGGTCGGGCCGGCGCTCGGCGACCAGCGCGGTGGCGGCGCGGACCTTGTCCACTTCCGCACCCGAGCCTGAGGAGCCGGTCGAGTAGGACAGCATCGCGATGCGCGGCTCGACGCCGAACGACGCGGCGGTT
>JAOPYO010000283.1 GCA_025964575.1 Actinomycetes bacterium | reverse complement strand
TGCTGTTCGGCTCCGGAATCCGCCTGTTCGAGGGCGTGGACGCGGGCCGCGTGGCCCTGGAGCCGGTCCGCGCGGAGCCGACGCAGCGGGTGACCCACCTGACCTACACAGTCCGGGAGCGGTAACTGTCTCGACCTCAGCGCTCCCCCGCCGAGGTCAGCAGCGCGGTGAGATCCTCGACGCTCTGAGCGTCAGGAAGGGCGAGCGTTCGGGCCGCGATCTCGGCCGCATCGGGGGCATCACAGGCTTCCTGGCCAGACCATCACACCTCATCCTGGGCCGTTACACCGCATCCGGCCTGCTTAGGGTGGTAGGACGCACAGCTCCGCTGCCCTCAGCGGTGCGCGCCCAGGTGGGGACGGTCTTGACCGCAGCGGACGAAAGTCATCCCTGGCCTGATCGGCTCAGCATCGGATGGGGCCGCGGCCCTCAGTTGTACCTGCGGATCCGCCCGCTGATCGTCGTGGAGGTGACGGTTGACGTCGCCGCCGAGCACGGACGATGGCGTCACCCCGCAAGGTTCGTACGGCTACGAGTGGACCTGCAACCCTCCGACGTTGACCCGCCGCCTTAGCCGGATACCAAGAAGACAGGTGATGCCGCTCTCGTCAGGCGCCCTTCCGGGAGGAGCGACTGGCTTCAGAGTAACGATCTGGCAGGCACAAGCGGATTGCCGCCCTTGGAAAGGCCGGTCGCGAGGCGTCGGAGCCTGGCGCCTCAAATGTCGCGGTTCGAACGAACGTTCTATTTAGCTGACCGGCTGGATAGTTCGGAGGCCTCAACACCGATATGCGTTGTCCATCGACCCGGTGGTGTGCGGGCCGGGGGCTGGCGCGTGGCGATATTGTGGACCGGCCCTGAAGGAACTGGCTCCCGTTCCGCAACACCGCGCCGACCGCTCGACGTTAACCTCGAACAATTTGAGAATGGACTGTCACGAATGGTTCACATGCCGAAACGCAATGTCGCCGTCTTCGGTGCGGGGTACATCGGGCTGGTGACGGGTGCGTGCCTCGCGGAGCTGGGCCACCGAGTCGTGGTACGCGACATTCAGCCGGAGAGGGTCAGGCTTCTGCAGTCGGGCGAGGTTCCGTTCTTCGAGCCCGGTCTGGGCGACCTGATCAGCAAGAACAAGGAGCGCCTGACGTTCACGCTCGATGTGTATGAGGCGGTGGCGGACGCCGAGGTCGTGTACGTCTGCGTCGACACCCCGCCGATGGCGTCGGGCGACGCGGATCTGTCCCGTGTCTGGGCGGTCGTCGACTCGCTCAAGGGCGCGACGCACCTGGCCGCGGTGGTCGTTAAGAGCACCGTGCCCGTGGGCACTGGAGAGCGGCTTCGTGCCTTTCTTGACGGGGCCGGGCTCGGCCATGTCGGGTACGCGGCGAACCCGGAGTTCACTGCGGAGGGCACGGCGGTGGCCGACTTCCTCAACCCTGACCGTGTCGTGGTCGGAGCGTCGGACGCCGCGACGGCCGAGTTGGTGCAGGAGCTGCACGAGGGTGTGAACGGCCCGGTGGAAGTGATGGACGTGGCGTCTGCGGAGATGGTCAAGCTGGCGTCCAACGCTCTGCTGGCGACGAAGATCAGCTTCATTAATGAGATCGCGACCGTGTGTGAGTCGACTGGTGCGGATATCGAGGAGGTCGCCAAGGCCATCGGGATGGACCATCGCCTCGGCCCTTACTTCCTGAAGGCCGGCCTCGGTTACGGAGGCAGTTGCTTCCCTAAGGACTCGCGAGCTCTCAGCGCGCTGGCTAGCAACTCGGGCTACTCCTTCCAGTTGCTCAATGCCGTCATCCAGGTCAATGAGCTCCAGCCCCGGCGGGCGATCCAGCGGCTGAAAGGTGAGCTGGGCACCTTGAGGGGCAGCCGGATCGCCCTGCTGGGACTGACCTTCAAGCCTGGGACTGACGATATGCGCGAAGCGCCCAGCAGCATCATCGCGTCGCGGCTCCTGGCCGAGGGCGCGGAGGTTCGCTGCTGGGATCCGCTGGCGCGGCTTGACGACGTCGAGCCCTGGGCGTCCACGTCACGGCACGCGAGCCCGATGGAGGCCGTGATCGGGGCGGACGCGGTGATCGTGGTCACTGAGTGGCCCGAGTTGAAGGACATCGACTGGGCTGCCGCGCGGAGCGTGATGCGTCGGGCTGTCTGCTTCGACGGACGTAATCTGCTCGATCCCCAGGAGCTGGCGGCCAGCGGCTTCACGTACATGGGCGTGGGGCGTGCCACGCACACGCCTGGCTGACCGCCTCCGCTCGCGCCCGGCTACGGGGACCGGGGCGCGCGTGGGGTTGAGTATGGGGGCGGGCCCGACCACGTCGTGTCCCGCCCGGCACGCTGTGCAGCTGGCCGCGGCTAGGCGAGGCCAGCGCGTTTCGTGACCGCGTGTATGTGGTCGGCGAGCAGGCCCATCACGTCCGCTTGCTCGTGGTCGCCGCAGCGCAGATGCGCTACGGCGCACAGGGCCGTCATCGCCACAGACCTGGCTTACGGACAAAAGCTCCCCCGGCTGCTCCGTGAAGCGGGCCTGAGCGGGGTACGGGCCGAGGCCTTCTTCCCCATGACCTCTCCAGCCTGCGGCCTGCTGGAGGCCGCGACCATCACGCAACTCCGCGACGAACTCATCGACCATCGCTACGCCACTGCGGCGGACATCGATCGGCACCTCGCCTCCATCGCCGCGGGGCACATCGACTTCACCACCGCCCCGATGATCTCCGCCTGGGGGCGCCACCCACAGATCAGCGCCCACAACCCCCAACCTCCCTCCCTACCCACAAGATCGGCGTAGACCAGATCGCAAGAGCTGAGGCGCGGGTCGCGGCTGCCTCGCTCCGAACGCCTGGACGATCCTGGCCGACCCGGGCAGCTGCCAGGCGGGCTGACGAACCGGCGCTTACGCCCTCACCGCAGCATGAGAGTACGTTCACGATAATCACTTTGGCATTGTGTGAAGGGGCTGCTGGCGGCGGCTGAAGAATGGCTCAGGTCCACATTCCGTGATCGAGCTGTGCAGATAGGTCCCGGTTGGAGTGTTCTGGCCGGGAGGTAGCTTCTTGATCACGACGATCGTGATCGTGTCGATCAAGGGAGCTGGTGGCAGTTCTGTTCCCCCATTTGGCTGGGCTGGGTGTGCAGGGGGTCCGCGGGCCGCCGGTCGGTGCGGTCCCAGAGCGGCTATGGCGGGATTTTCGGTGTCTGCAGCTCCGCAAACCTAGATCAGCTTTCAGGCGTCCCATAGTGCAGGGTCGTTCGAACTCGATCTCGCGCTCGACGACTCTTTGTAACAGTTCCTGGCGGTTCGGTGACACAGGGCCGATTTGAGGGCATGATTAAGCAGCAGATGGCGGGGGCCTAGTACTTGATAGCCGGCAAGGCGGACGAACGTTTGGTCGCGTGCGAAGGGGGATGTCCTGATGGCCAAAAAGGTAGGCGACCGTGTCAACATTGAAGTGGGGGGTGACGTACCCGGGCAGATCATCGTCGGCCACGGTAACTCTGTCTCCGGCCATGCACCCGGCTCCCTCACGTCCACCGAGTTCGCCCAGCTGAAAGAGCTGATCGACCAGGCTCGCCAAGCGCTCAGCACTCAGCCAGACGCCCAGACTCCTGCCGGATTGGCCAAGCTCGACGACTTGGAAGAGGCCATTACCGGCGACGAGCCCGATCTTGCGACGATGGAGCATGTACACGGTTGGTTCGGTCGTAAAGTGCCGAGGCTTTCGGACATGGTCGGCAGGATCATCCTCAGCCCCATCGTCAGTCGGGTCGTTACTGCCGCTGGTGATGACATGATCGCCGAATTTCAGCGTCGGTTCGGTCCGTGAGCGGTGACCGAGGAAGCCGACTCGGTCCCCATACACCGCAGCCAAGAGTTTGATAGTGATCGGCCAGGCTGGGCGGATACGGAGTGTCGCCGCCAGTCTTTGTAATTGATTGAGCGCTCAAGGAGTGGCTATGGCTGACATTAGTATTGCGGTCAGTGGCTCCGTGTCGGGCTCAATCGTCGTAGGCAATCACAACGTTATTATCCAATCGAATGGCACCGAAGTAGACGAGAGGACAGAGCCTCCTCCGCGACCTACTCCTCGACGCCATCTCATAGGCATGCCACTACCCCGCGGCGGTCCGCCGCCCATCGGCCGGGACGGCGAGTTGTGCCAGATCGAAGACTGGCTCGACGAGGACCTGCCAGTGGAAGTGATCGGATCACAGGGCATGGGCAAGTCCCTACTCCTGCGGACGCTGGCCAGCAGACGCAGCCAGGCAGGGGTCGAGGTGGTATGTCTCTCGGCCGCTGGGCTGAGCGTCGAGGACATCGTGCAAGAGATCTTTCATGCGTGCTACGACAGCGAAGACTACAAACCTGACCCGGACCGGCTGCGCCGCCTGATGGGACGGATCCAGGCATTGATCATCGTGGACGACGTCGTCGCCAGCTCGAAAGACATCGCCGTCCTGCTGGACGCCGTCCCATCCTCAAGCCTGATTATCTCCTCGACCGAGCGATGCCTCTGGGGTGACGGGCGCCGGGTCGAGCTCGCCGGCCTGCCCGCAGACCCTGGACTCGCCCTTGTCGAACGTGAACTCGACCGTAGCCTCGATGACACTGAGCGAACCCTCGTCGAAGCATTTTGGCGGGATGTCGCTGGCCACCCACTTGCCCTGATCCAAGCCGCCCGAGCGCTGCGGACCGCTGCCGCAGCCTCCGTACCCCCCGATCGCCAGGCACTGGCAGACGCGCTGGTTTCGGGACTCGGAGAACAAGCGCACATCACGCTGTCCTTGATCCTGGCGGTCAACCCTGCGGAGATTCCATCAGCCCTCATCGAGGAACTCACGGGTGCGGCCGAGGCTCTCGCCGGACTCGAACGGGCCGGCCTGGTTTTGGAGGGTGCAAGCGGCTATTGCGCGGCACTGCCGATGGCAGCGCTCGTCGCCGAATCCTTCGGCCATACACCAGACGCTGCCGAATACACGCGACCGTTGGCTTCCTGGGCCGCCGGTGCCTCGCCGCAGCAGCTCGGCAATGCGGCTCCAATTATCATCACGGTCTTGAGGGCGGCGATCGACCAACACGCCTACGGCCCCGCCCGCGACTTGGCTCGCACCGCAGCCCCGGCCCTGTGCCGGACCCTGAGATGGGGTTCCTGGCAGCAGGTTCTCACCCTTGGTAAAGAGGCTGCTCATGCTTTGGGAGCCTCTGATGACGAGGCGTACTTCGATCATGAGGAGAACGCTCGGCTCAAGGCACTTGGCAAGGGCGTACTGATCGGGGCTGTGGTCGGTGTCGGCTTCCTAGCTGGTCAGCACGCTGCTGTTCCCGCGGCCACAGCCAAAGCGGTCGCCCTCAAGGGCACCGCTTCTGGGATCAAAGGCTTCGTTCTCTCTCCCATCACCGTCACCGTCGCAGCGGCCACCGCCGTGGCCGGCCTCATCGGGGCGGTTAGCTACGCCAATAGCGGCTATCCGTCTCCCGCCCCGCAGTCCAGCCCTAGCCCGTCTATCACTAGCCCCTCTATCACCACATCGTCGACCACACCGACTGCGCAACCCATCAGCGACCCCACCGGGGGCTACACCCTGGCCATGACCACTATCTCGTGCCAAGGGTTCGAAGACTGCAATAAGACTCCAGGATCAACCCCCATTCGCATCGAGTGCGCTGCCCAGAACTGTTCTATCATCGGAACTGACGGATGGATGGAGCACCATGATCTGATCTTCGACGGAACTACCTTGAAAACCGAAGGACCCGACGGACTCTTCAACTACTGCGTCAACGAGCGCCGCCCTGGCCATATCACGATCACACTCACCATCGCCTCCTGGCAGCAGGGACAAAATAACTCCCGGACGCCCAGTGAACTGCGCGGCCGTATCACCACGTCGTCACCGGCCTATAAAAACTGTGCAGCGGGAGAAGCTGTCTACGCGGTCTCCTCGCTCCCTGGTTCGACTCCCACGCAGGAACCCGGCCCGACTGCTTTGCCGAGCCCAACGCAATCGGAGCCCACACCGGCGCCCGCGCAAGCGAACTCACCCTGTCAGACCTCGCCCAGTCGAGCGACCTGTGACAAGGTGGACCCAACGGCCAGCAACTGCGACCAAGACGCGGTGATCGTCCAGGGCGGCCAAGCCACTGGCCCCCTGCACGGCACAGAATTCACCGTCGAACTGCTGTGGAGTCCCACCTGCCACGCCAACTGGTCCCGCGCCCAACCGACCACTGATCGCTCAGTCGAGTTCGGCCCATGGATCGAACCTGGCCGCGGAGACGCGACCCGATTCTTTGCAAAAGTCAATGTTCATGGCGGCTGGACTAACTCGCCCATGGCATACAGTGACAGCACCAGTCCAGCAGCCAAAGCGTGTGCGATCGTCCCTGCCTACTCCGGAGATAAGCGGCCCTACTGGCTCTGCACGCCGATGCTGTCTCCTGACGGTAGGCCAATGTGAGGCCGACGAAGAAACCAGCCCCGGGGCTTCCCCTTCAGATTCGTTATCTTGGCCGACACCGGCCGCTACCGAACCTGTGGGTGCCAAATACTGTGTCACCTCATGCGACCTGGGAGTATTCGTGCAGCAGGCCGCCGAGCCGGTCTCGCCGGATGACCTCGATATCGGCATCGATGGGGTCGGGAAGGGCTCGCAGCGGGCTGGCGTGGTTCAAGGCCCGGTGCGGACGGTGCCCGTTGAAATAGGTCTCGTACTCAACGAGCACCTTGCGCAGGTGGTGCTCGTTGACGATGAGGGTCCGGTCGAGGAGTTCGCGGCGTACGCTGCCCACCCATCGTTCCATGATCGCGTTCATTCGGGGTGCTTGCGCAGCGGTGAGCAG
>JAOPYO010000271.1 GCA_025964575.1 Actinomycetes bacterium | reverse complement strand
CCAGGTGTGGTGGATGAAGTTGTGCGAGTGCTTCCACTGGTCGGCCGGGGAAGCGATGTCCCACTCCCACGTGGTGGAGTGGATCTTCGGGTCGCGCATCCAGTCCCACTGACCGTGCAGAACGTTGCCCGTACACAGCACAACGTGCTGCTTCTCGCCGACCCTGCGCCGGATCTGCTGACCCCTCGACGCTGCCACGAACACCTCACCTCGGCTCACCTATAGTCACCAGGTGCCACCAAGGTCCAGAGCCCCGCGGGGGTCCGGCGTTCCCATCTGAACCACACCACTGTGAGATGGGCGGACTCTCCCTGCTCACGAACGTACCCCCCGGCGCGCCAGGGAAGATAGGCCCGAACCCCACCCCTGTCCGGAGACTGTCGTCATCCGGGGCCGGCCTCGCCGCTCTCCCCCTACTGCTCTAGTAGGCCCTGGTACCTGCCGCGAACCTCGACGAAATAGTTCCCAGGGCCCTTTCTCCGGCTCCTGACCAAGGGCGAGAATAGCGCCTTGACGACGCATTTCTTCCCTATTCATCAGGGCGAGAGAAAGAGATGAATCATGGAGTACATCAGGTCGGCCTCCGTAGCCGCTGCCGTCGGCACCATCGCGATGACGCTGGCCGTACCGCCCGCCTCGGCGGCCCTTCCGGCCCAGCAGCCGGCCCAGGCCGCCGCGGTGCGGGCAGAGCCCTGGAACTTCGGCAGGCTGAACCCCAAGCCCTGGGAGAAGAGGGAGGCGGCGCACACCTTCAAGACGACCAAAAAGGGAAAGGTCCAGATCGCGCTACTGGACAGGTCGGGTAGCGGAAGTATCGGCCTGAGGCTCATCTCCTGCAAGGGCAGGAA
The DNA here is from genome assembly GCA_025964575.1 of Actinomycetes bacterium. Lineage (GTDB taxonomy): Bacteria > Actinomycetota > Actinomycetes > Streptosporangiales > Streptosporangiaceae > Actinomadura_E. The sequence goes on along the minus strand of JAOPYO010000271.1, from coordinate 7,654 downwards.
AGGCCTGACCTCGTGGCAGCCTATGAACAAGTTGAATCACCGGTATACCTTCAGCCGGACACTGAACAACGGTGTCTGCTTCAAGGTCCAGGCTGGCCGTTCGTGGGTCGAAAGCGTCAATGGCTATGTCTACGGATATGTCAAGTGGATCTAGTCGAGCGACGATCCACTCCGTCGGGTAGCTCCTCGGGCAGTCCGAAGTGGAGGTGCACGCCAGGGTCGAGGAACGCTGCGATCTCCACGATCCGTCCGGCGCGAAGGCTCAGCACGTTGATCGCTCCGAGCCGGAACCGGTCGCCGTCCGGATCGCCCTGATAGCAGGCGAAGGCCGGCTGCCCGTTCGCCCGGATCGGCACCAACCTCCAGGGGGTGACGAACATCCGTTCGGTGAAGAACCGACTGATGTCCGAGATCGTCGGTGCCCCGCCGTGACGGCCCGTGGTCCACCGAGAGCATCCGCCGGGGACGCCGGGCGATCAGGCGCAGGCAGGCGTTGGTGCTGACGCGATACAGCCATGCGCGCAGCGAGCTACGGCCCTCGAACCCGGCCATGCCCCGCCAGGCTCCGAGCAACGACTCCTGGAGCGCGTCCTCGGCGTCCTGCACTGAGCCGAGCATCCGGTAGCAGTGGGCGTACAGCTCACCCCGGTAGCTCGCCACCAGTTGCTCGAACGCCGCCGAGTCACCCCGGCGTGCCAAGGCCAGCAACTCCGGCTCAGGCAGGGCGTCCACATCATCCATAGAGACCATCGTTCCAGCCGACCTGGCCACCGCCGGGTCGCCTTTCCTGGGCGGTAAGCCCGGCTTGGCAGGCAGCGCGCCGGGCGATCACCAACGGATGCTTGGCCAGCTTGGGGTCCAGCTTGGTGGTCTCGGTCAGCCTGGCCATAGCCAGTTGCTGCGGGGTCAGCAATCTCACCTTCATCAGGTCCGTCCCGTCGAGGTCTGCCCTGGCCAGAAAGGCCTCATCGAGGGTCGCCCCGGCCAGGACCGCCCCGGCCAGCGAGGCATCGGTGAGGTCCGTCGATCCCAGGTACGCCCCGGTCAGGTCCGCCCCGTCGAGCCACGCCCGGGCCAGGCTCACTTCGCCGAGCCCTGCGCGGGTGAGGTTCGCTCCTTCGAGCAGCGCATCGCTCAGGTCCGACTGGTAAAGGCTCGCACCGATCAGGGTCGCTCCACCCAGGTTCGCTCCGGCGAGCCGGGCTTCGCTCAGCCTCACCCCGTCGAGCCGCGCCCGGGTCAGGTCGGCTCCGGTGAGGTCGACACCGGCGAGACCGCCCGCCGTGGTGTTACGGGGACTGGGCGGGAGTTCGAGGCCGGCCAGATTGGTATGGCGCAGGCTGAAGCGATACGTCGCGATTCTGGCGGGGCGGCGGTTCAGTACGGTCATCGCAGCTTCGACGTCGGCTGCGGGGCGAGGCGCGCCCGTGGGTTGTTCCGGGGGTAGGGCATGAGCGGAGCCGGAGCCAGGAGTGGCTTGGGAGCGGGGTGCGCGGTGACGGACGAAGATCGACAGGGCGTCTATGACAGCACGCCGGTCACGGCGGGAGCCGGCCATGAGCCGTCCCAGGGACTCGATCCCGCCGAGGCGGATGTCCAGGTCGGCCGATCCGAGCTGTTCGAGGGCCGTGGCGTACTCGGTGGTGGCCGGATCCTTCCGGCTCCGCCATCGCATGAGCACATCCATCGCCAGAGGTTGAGGACGCGCATTTCGTCTCGTTCCACGGCTGCGGCGCCCAGTCGAAAGTAGCCTGTCCCGACTTTATCGTCGCCCACCTCCTCCGCGCCCCAACGCGTCGCGAGCCGCGGCCGCTCCGCATGCCGAGACTTGACCCGTCCAAGCCTTCCCCTTAGGACCACGGCGACCAGGAGTGGGGTACAGGAAAGGCACCACTTGAGCACGGGGACTGCGACGTGAGGCGACGATGGCGCACAGACAGCACCCATTCATGAAGGCAATCCAGTCTGTAGCGCTGTGGACACACCGCCACCGGGTCTTGTGGTACGTGTTGGCCTTGGCGGTGCTTGCGAGCCTCGTTTTCCTTGGTTTTCTGGCACTGCGCTCGGGTCGGTCCAACATCAAGCTGATTCTGATCCTCTTCGCGCTCTCGGCTTGGTCCACGATCATGTACCGGGTACCCGACTATGGCCATACCGTGGAAGAACGCGAAGCCGAGCATGAGTACACGGCGTACAACCTCGGGATCCTGCTGAGCGAACAGGGCGACGAGGAAGGGGCGCAGGCGGCCTACCGGCTCGCCATCGACTCCGGCCACCCCGACCAGGCCCCGACCGCGGCCGTCAATCTCGGGATCCTGCTGAGCGAGCAGGGCGATACGGAGGGGGAACGGGCGGCCTACCGGCTCGCCATCGACTCCGGCCACCCCGACGCGACCCCCATGGCGGCATACAACCTCGGGATCCTGCTGGGCGAACAGGGCGACATGGAAGGGGCGCGGGCGGCCTACCAACTCGCCATCGACTCCGGCCACCCCGACGCGACCCCCATGGCGGCATACAACCTCGGGGCCCTGTTGAGCGAACAGGGCGACGAGGAAGGGGCGCAGGCGGCTTACCAGCTCGCCGTCGACTCCAGCCACCCTGACCGGGCTCCGACCTCGGCGGTCAACCTCGGAGTCCTGCTGGACGACCGGGGTGACGCGGAAGGGGCGCGGGCGGCCTACCAGCTCGCCATCGACAGCGGCCACCCCGACGCGACCCCCATGGGGGCGTACAACCTCGGAGTCCTGCTGGACAACCGGGGTGACGCGGAAGGGGCCCGCACGGCCTACCAGCTCGCCATCGACTCCGGCCACCCCGACGCGGGCTCGCTGGCGGCGGTCCGCCTCGGAGCCCTGCTGACCGAACAGGGCGACACGGAAGGGGCGCGGGCGGCCTACCAGCTCGCCATCGACAGCGGCCACCCCGATATCGCCCCGATGGCGATGCACAATCTCAGAATCCTGCTGAGCGAACAGGACGACACGGTCGGGGAACGCGGGCTACCACGCCATCGGCTCCGGCCACCGACTCGCCGCCGAGACGGTGCAGAGGCTTCTCGACCATCTCGCCGAAGGCCCTGACGATCGCCAGTTTCGGGAAGCCCCCAGCAGCTCACTCGTTTCTTCGACCGCCTGGAACTGCTGGAGCCCGGCCTGGTCACCTGCTCGCAGTGGCGGCCCTACCCGACCGACCTCGGCGACCCCGTCGCAGTATCTGAATTCTGCGCCATCGGGCGAAAGCCCTAGCCCGACGCGCCTGGCTCAGTGGCTGATGACGAACTGGACGAGGTTGGTGGAGACGGGTTCGGGCGTGCCGTTGTTCTGGGTCGCTGCCGCGGTCAGCACGTCGAGGTGGTGGTAGCCGGGGGCGACCACCAGGGTTCCGGTGGTGCCGCCGGCGCTCAGGATGATGCCCGCTCCGCCTCGAACGGTGAGGACTGGCCGGGCGGCGATGCCGTCGGTGTGGACGGCGTACTTCTTGATCTCGGCCGAGTCGGAAAGATAGAGATCGGTGACCATCTTGGTGGGGAAGTACCACTCGGTGAAGTCCAGCGGCGCTTCCGACAGGCTGCGAGCCAGTTCGGCGAGGTCGGTGACCTCCTTGTCCCGGGTGGTGAACAGGGTGCCGTCGCTGGAGCGGTAACCCGGGTCGGCAGCGGTGCCGATCGCGTCGTAGGTAAGCCAGGTGTAGAGCGGCCCGGTTCCGGCCGGGGATCCCGCGTCGGCGGGGATGGCCCGCTTGTCTCCTCCGAACGCGGTCGCCAGGAACGGCAGTGAGGGGTTGTTCGTCAGGTCGCCCGGCAGCGGGAAGTTCTTGTCGACGACCGGCCCGCCCTTGAAGAAACCGACGCTGGTCTCCAGGAACGCCAGCGGCTGGGAGTTGTTATCCAGCAGAGAGCCGAGCACCGCGTTGCCGGTCATGCGGAAGTCACGAACCCCAGGCGTGCCGCTGATGTAGTTCGCGTAGTCGCGGGAGAACAGCAGTCGCAACGTCGCATCGATGTTGAAGTTGGATGGGGTGTAGTGCACCAGGTCCGACACGCCGGTCGGGTCGAGGCGGGCGCTCAGTCCGGCGATGCCGAGCAGGTTCATCGTCTCGGGGTTGATGAGCGCCGGCGCCGAGATGATCCGCGTCAGCTGACCGCTCTGCAGCTCGGCGTTCACCCAGGCGGCGCTGCTGTCAGAGGAGGGCAGGATGCCGGATGGCACCGTCGAGCCGAACCCCGGTGCGCTTGCCGCGACGGTGGAGTCGAGCGCGAAATACCCGGCGCACTGGTTGTATCCCGCGTCCGCGGTGGTGGCCGGGTTGCCGTCGAAGTCCCATTCGGCGAAGTAGCCGGTCAGGAATCCGCCGAGGGAGTGCCCGCCACAGAACACCTTCTGGCGGCGGAATGCCGCACTGGGCAGCTCGTGGACCATGACGTCGTACTCGTCGGTCACCGTCTGTGCGAGGCCGACGTGTGCCAGCCAGGCGACCTGGTCACTGGTCTGATATCCGGCGAACGTCCGGCCGTTGATCTCCTTGTGGCGGTAGTAGTAGTCGATCGCCGTGTGCAGGTTCTTCGTGGCCAGGCCCGCCTGGTCACCCGTGTGGTCCTCCAGGCAGTTGGATCGTCGGTCCAGTGCCCAGAACTCGATGTGCTGGCCCTTATGGGCCGCGGCGGCCACGGTGTTGCGAGCCACGCTGTCGAAGGCCCCGGCGCCCTCGAAGATGCCCGGCTGGGCGATGAGGATCCGGTCCGCCTTGGTGCGATCGGTGGGCCCGTTCTTGTCCCGCCAGCGAAGATACGACAGGTGGTCGCAGGCTGCCGGGTGAGCGCCGACCGAGCTGGGCAACGGGATACGCACCGACACCGCCGACTCGGCCACGCTGGTGATCGGCGAACTCGAGTTCACGGACGTCTCGACCCGCTGCGCGACCGCAGCCTGAGCCTGTACCTGCACCGCTGCGGGAGCTGCCAGCACCGCCAGCGCGACCAACGGGGAGAGCCGCATCGCGATCTTCCTTCCGCCTTAGCTTTACTCTTGAGTAAAGCAAGTAGACCGAAAGGGTAAGACGAGCACACCAGTAAGGTAAAGGCCTATGGGGGAAGAAGGTGCCCGGAACCGGCCACGCGGCAGTCGGCGCAGCTCCGCCGCCCGGCCTACCGACGAGCACCTGCTGGATGCCGCTCGTGCCGTGTTCGCCGAGCGCGGGTTCCAGCAGGCCACGATGGAGGCGATCGCCAAGCGCGCCGGCTCCACCAAGCCCACCCTGTACGCGCACTTCGGTGACAAGGACGCCCTGTACAGAGCCGCCATTTCACGGGAGGCCGCCGCACTCCGGCAGTGGGTGACCACCGCGTACCAGGCCGCCGCCACCCTGCCCCTCGACCAGCAGGTGCACGTCTACGTAATGGCGCTGTTCAACTACGCCACCGCCCACCCCGACAGCTTCCGGATGCTCTTCGACTCACAGGCGACCGGCGACGCCTCGCTCATACGACGGGGCCTGGTCGACACCATCACCGAGCGCGTCGCCCAGCAGATCCGCCGCTATCTCACCGACCACGACCATCGTCCGGGCCCCAGCGCCGAGCTACTGGCCGCGATGATGGTCGGCATCGTCGGCAAGGCCGCCGAATTCACCCTGCGCATCGATCATCTCGATCCGCTCGCCGCCGGCGAGTTCGCCACCCGCTTCATCATGGCCGCGCTGAACAACCTGGACCCGGCGCTGCTCGACACGATCGACCGCTCCGGTACCTCGTAGAGCGTTGCACACAAAAGAGAGCAATGCTCTCGACTTGGGTTCGAGCGAGAGACGATGATGGAGCGTGGGGCTTCAGCACCGGAGGCATCTTCGTCCGCATCGTGCTCGGCGTCGGCGCGCCACTGGTGGCGGCGGTGTTGTGGGGGCTGTTCGCCGCACCGAAGGCCAAATTCAAGGTGCCGCTGGCCGGTGTACTCCTCGTCAAGGCCCTGGTGTTCGGTGCGGCGGCCGTCGCCCTGTACGCCCTCGGCCGACACGGCCTGGGCATCGGCTGTGCGGTCATCGCCCTCCTCAACACCGCCCTCGCCACCATCGATCGCCGGGCCCTCATGCACGCCCTGAGGTAGGGCTCGAGGGGAGGTGTCAACCACCCCGTACAGCGTCGATCATCAGGCCCCGAAACTGCCGTTGACCTGCGAAGATACGGCCGCACTGCAGCGGCCAAGTGACGTCGCGGCGAACCTGTGCTATGCTTACCCCAGTTGCAGTTGTGGTTCCCATAGACTTTGTGTGCGCCTGCTGATTCCAACCGCAGGCGCATTTTTGTTTTTTGCCGGAGTTCTCTCCGGCTGGGGTCATTGCGGCGACGCGGGGCTCGCGAAGTGCGAGCGCCGGACTGCCCCAGAAGGAGATAGACATATGGCTACTGGCACCGTCAAGTGGTTCAACGGCGAAAAGGGCTTCGGCTTCATCGAGCAGGATGGCGGCGGCGCTGACGTCTTCGCCCACTACTCGAACATCCAGGCTCAGGGTTTCCGTGAGCTGCAGGAGGGCCAGAAGGTTCAGTTCGACGTCACGCAGGGCCAGAAGGGCCCGCAGGCCGAGAACATCGTCATCGTCTGACGATTTAGCAAGTAACGAGTAAAGGGGCCCGCACCTGAGGGTGCGGGCCCCTTTGCCCGTCCGCATGAAGGACCCGACCGGCGCAGCAGAACGCTCCGCGGCCGGCGGAGTTCCGCACACTTCATTCCCCGCACGGCTGATGGCGACGACCCGTATGTGACGGGTCCGGAAGACACGCCGCTGCGGTTTCAACACGGTCCGGCCTTCCGCCGCCGCTCTTCTGCAGGCGCCGACCGTGAGCGAAGCGTTCTGCTTCGTCTTTCGTCTTTGGCTCGTTCTTGAGATCGCTTCGTGCGGCTATGCGCTGCGAAGTCTCCTCGACGCGTGCCACCCCGAGGAAGGTTTCTCTGCGTGAATCGCACTGCCCGCCCGTCTCATTACCGCTCTGGCTCCAACTCCTCCTCCCGTGGGCGTTCCAGCGCCCCGCGCCGCTCGTCCGCGCCGCTGTCGGGTGAGTTCGCGATGCCGGTCAGCACCACCCCCGCTCTGCCCCCGGTAGAGACGTTCGCCGAGCTCGACATGCCGGCGGCCCTGCTGGAGACGCTGACCCGTCAGGGCGTCACCGCGCCGTTCCCGATCCAGGCGGCGACCCTGCCCAACGCGCTGCACGGCCGTGACGTCCTCGGCCGTGGCCGTACCGGCTCCGGCAAGACCCTCGCCTTCGGCCTGGCGTTGCTCGCCCGCATCGCCGGTCGGCGCGCCGAGCCCCGTCAGCCCCTCGCCCTGGTGCTCGTCCCCACCCGTGAGCTGGCTCAGCAGGTCACCGAGGCCCTCACCCCGTATGCGGACTCCGTCAACCTGCGGCTGGCCACTGTGGTCGGTGGCATGTCCATCGGACGTCAGGCCTCTCAACTGCGCCGCGGCGCGGAGGTCGTGGTCGCCACTCCGGGACGGCTCGCGGACCTGATCAACCGCGGTGACTGCCGGCTCGACCAGGTGAGCATCGCCGTCCTGGACGAGGCCGACCAGATGGCCGACATGGGCTTCCTGCCGCAGGTCACCCGGCTGCTCGACCAGGTGAAGCCGAACGGTCAGCGGATGCTCTTCTCCGCCACAC
>JAOPYO010000223.1 GCA_025964575.1 Actinomycetes bacterium | reverse complement strand
CGGCCGCATCGTGCTTGGCATAGCCCAGGTGAGAGTCCATCTCACCCTCGAGCGCCGACTCCAGCAGCACCTTCGTGACCTGCGCCAGCAACCCGCCCTCACCGGTCAGGCTCACACCATCGGACTGGGCCCGCTTCACCAGCTCCGCCAGCAGCTGCCCATCCACCGCCGGAGCCGCAGCACCCGACTCCACCACATTCATCTTCTTCGTCACAGGTGTCTCCTACACCTCAGGAGTTACACCGTTGTTATTTCTACAGTCCCTAGCTATACGAGCGCAGGGCCGAAACCCGCGACCGGAGATTGCTAGGCGTCGCGGCGCAGCGTGAACCAGAAGGTCGGCACCGAGTTGGTGCCCGGTGTGACGTCGAATAGTTCCCAGCCGGAGAACCTGGCGCGGAGCTCGTCGGCTGTGACGCCCGCCGCCCACGACGTGACCTCGGGGATCGGATTGCCGAGCGGCTCGGGGCCGTACCCGAACATCAGCAACCGTGCTCCGGGAGCGGCGCGGTGGGTGAGCCCGGCGGCGTAGGCGTCGCGGCGGTGCAGCGGGACCCCGCAGTAGCAGCTCAGGTCGAAGAACAGGTCGAAGGGGCCCGGCACGTCCAGCTCGTCGAGGCGGGTGGCGTCTCCGTGCAGCAGCCGTACCGCCACTCCCGCCGCCGCAGCCTTCTCCCTTGCCTGGTCGACAGCGCGGTCGATCAGGTCGACGGCCGCCACCTCCCAGCCGTGCCGTGCGAGGTAGGTGGCGTTGGTCCCCGTGCCGCAGCCGAGTTCGAGGGCGCGGCCGGGCGGCAGCGCGCCGTGCCCCTCTACCAGGGCGACCAGCTCGGGCGGCGTCACGCCGGTGTCCCACGGCGGCTTGCCGGTGCGGTAGTAGCCCTCCAGTGCGCGGTGGACAGACTCCTCCTCCGGGTCTCGCTGCGTTGAGGTCGGGTCCGGTTCCGGCTTCTGGGTGGCGTTGGGCTGGTCCATCGTCTCCTCCAAGAATCTAGAGTTGAACTCTAGTGACATACTCTAGAGATATACTCGCAATATGGACAAAGTCAAGCGGCCGGACAAGCGAGCCGAGCGCTCACGCCGCACCCGTGAAAAGGTCGTCGAGGCGGCTCGCGAGCTGTTCGTCGCGCAGGGTTACGGGGCGACGAGCCTGCAGGAGGTCGCGGACCGGGCGGGCGTGGCCGTCCAGACGATCTACTTCGTTTTCCGCAACAAGCGCACGCTGTTCAAGGAAGTCGTCGACACGTCCATCGCCGGGGACACCGAGCCGGTCGCCACCATGGATCGTGAGTGGTTTCGCGCCGCGTGCGCCGAGCCCACCGCAGCCGGGCAAATTGCGCGCGCACGTCCACGGCACCCGCGAGATCTTGGGCCGGGTCGCCCCGATCATGCCGCTGATCGCGACTGCCGCGGCCACCGACCCTGAGATCGCCGCACAGTGGCCGGACGGCCCCGACCCGCGTTACACCGTGCAGTACGCAGCGGCCGAAGCCCTGGTCGGCAAGCCCGACACCCGTCCCGGCCTCTCCATCGAGATGGCGGCGGACCTGCTGTTCGGCCTGCTCAGCCCGCAGCTCTACCTGATCTTCGTCCGCGACCGCGACTGGTCACCGGACACGTGGGAAGAGTGGGCCCGCACCGCCTTGACCTCCCAACTCTGCGCCGACCCCGGCTAAGCGGACGGACGTCACGATCGTCCTCCAGCCCGCAATGCTGGTGGCCAACCACCTGGCCGGCCTCCTGCGGGCCGGGTCGGACAACCTGGCCGACACCCATACCGGGCCCTACGCCGACCAGATCACCCCGGCCACCCAAGCCCCGGGGCCGGCAGGCCGACCACGACAAACAAAACTCCGACCCCGTCCCGACTACGCCCTATCCAGGGTCTTCTTTGGCTGGCGGGGCACAGTGTCGCCCTTCAGATGCCCGTACACCGTCGAGCGCGGCACCCCGAACAAGTCCGCGATCTGCTGGACGGTCTTGTCCCGCGTGTCGTACAGCTGCTGGGCGAGGGCGGCCTGGTCGGCGGTGAGCTTGGGCCGGCGTCCGCCGACCCGGCCGCGGGCGCGGGCGGAGGCCAGGCCGCCCATCGTGTTGGCCACGATCAGCTCGCGCTGCAGCTCGGACAGGACCGACAGCATGCCGAACATCGCGCGGCCCTCCATCGTGTCGGTGTCGATGCCCTGCTCGATCACATGCAGTCCCACCCCACGTTCGCGCAGGTCCGCCCCGAGGGTGACCAAGTGCAGGACTGAGCGCGACAGCCGGTCCAGCCGGGTGACCTTCAGTGTGTCGCCCTCGCGCAGCAGCTTGAGGACCAGATCGAGGCTGGGCCGAGAAGCCTTGGCGCCACTGGCCTTGTCCAGATGGATGTCATTGCGGTCGACGCCCGCGCGCAGCAGCGCGTCGATCTGGTGGTCGGGGTTCTGGTCGGCGGTACTGATCCGCGCGTAGCCGAAGAGCACTGTCGAAATCTACTCCACGCGTACCGTTCACCGACATTGATTTTCGACACGAGTTATCGACAGCGCCCATCTGCGGTTCCGTGATCAACCCAGCGAGTGTCGACAGACGACCGTTACTCGACACTGAGATGACCAACCTCGCGACCACACAGAGTAGCGATAGTTACTCAGCGCTACTTTGCGGCTGGTGACGCGGACCCGAGTGGGGGGCCTACACCCGCGCGTTGAGCAGGGCCGGATACCGGGTCGAACCCGATTCCGGTCCAGACCCCGACGACAAGTCCCTGCGGGTGTGGCGCCGCTGAACCGTACGCCCGCGACATGGAGGCGATCAGACGCGCCCTGGGCGAGTCCGAGCTCAATCTCTTCATGGCTCGTACGGCGGAGCCCTTCGGGCAGGCGTACGCGCGGCTGTTTCCGTGGCGCATCAGGCCGCCGGCGGCCGCCAGTAGTGCGGAAACCGTATGTGCTCATGACATTTGTCATCCGCGCTCGCGGAGGTAGGCCTCCAGTTCGGCGGCCCCGGCCAGCATCGCGCGCCCGCGGGCGGACAGCCGGCCGCGCCAGTCGCGCAG
>JAOPYO010000220.1 GCA_025964575.1 Actinomycetes bacterium | reverse complement strand
TGAAAGATCGTTCCGGCTCTGCCGGAACTGGGGCGGAACGGGCGGTCTAGGGGTGATAGAAGAGAGTACTTCTCACCAGGTCAAAGGCCTGGTAGCAAGATCCACCGTGAGAACGCCCAGTTCTTCTGGTTCGTCTGGGGCGAGGACCACGACGAGCGCGGCTCGCTGTTCCAACCTGCCGAGACGGCCGAACGGCTCGCCCATCTCGCGCTCGGGGCTGGCTGGCTACCCGAACAGGACCTGGACGATCTCACCCAGGCCCTCAGCCAGTACCTCCGCTGAGGCGGAGGTCACGGACGAGACCCCCGAGTCTCCGCGCGACCGGTGGTCTTGAAGAAAGAGAAGTACCCTCATGGGCGTCGTCGACGGCGCCCTCGCCCCCAGGAAGGAAGCACGCACTCATGGATCCTGACGTGGTGTTCGCGCCCGGGTCCTGAAGCGTCTGCCCGAGAGGAACTGAGCACGATCAAGCGGTAGCCGAGCGGCGGGCGTCCCGGCGGGCGCCCACCGCTTGGTCCTTGAGAGCCCTTACTCGGGGACCAGCCAGACGGCGCCCAGCGGTGGGACCCGCAGCACCGCGGAGGCGGGCTGGCCGTGCCGGGGCTCGTCCACCGCCTCGATCCGGCCCATGTTGCCGACTCCGCTACCGCCGTACTCGAAGGCGTCGGTGTTGAGCACCTCGCGCCATCCACCGGCGGAAGGAAGTCCTACCCGGTAGTCCTCGTGCGGGCGACCGGCGAAGTTCGTGACGCAGGCGAGGACGGACCCGTCCGAGCCGTACCGAAGGAACGAGAGCACGTTGCCGGCGGCGTCGTTGGCGTCGATCCAGTGGAAGCCCCCGGGATCGTTGTCGCGCGACCACAGCGCGGGCGCGGAGCGGTAGGCCTGGTTGAGGTCCCGGACGAGATTCTGTACACCCGAGTGGTGGGAGTCGTCGAGCAGCCACCAGTCCAGCGACCGTTCCTCGGCCCACTCGCCGCCCTGCCCGAACTCACCGCCCATGAACAGCAGCTGCTTGCCCGGGTGCGCCCACGTATAGGCGAGCAGTGTGCGCAGGTTGGCGAATTTCTGCCAGGTGTCGCCGGGCATCTTCCCCAGCAATGACCCCTTGAGATGCACGACCTCGTCGTGCGAGAGCGGCAGCACATAGTTCTCGGAGAACGCGTAGACCAACGAGAACGTGATCTCGCCGTGGTGGTAGTGGCGGTAGATCGGCTCGTGCTCGAGATAGGCGAGCGTGTCGTGCATCCAGCCCATGTTCCACTTGAAGCCGAAGCCGAGCCCGCCCAGGTGGGTGGGGCGGGAGACACCGGGCCAGGCCGTGGACTCCTCGGCGATCGTCATGATCCCGGGGGAGCGCTTGTAACAGGTCGCGTTCATCTCCTGCAAGAACGAGATCGCCTCCAGGTTCTCCCGGCCGCCATAGACGTTCGGGGTCCACGAGCCGTTCTCGCGGGAGTAGTCGAGGTAGAGCATCGAGGCGACCGCGTCCACCCGCAGTCCGTCGATGTGGAACTCCTCCAGCCAGTAGGACGCGTTGGCGACGAGGAAGTTGCGCACCTCGGAGCGGCCGAAGTCGAAGACGTAGGTGCCCCAGTCGGGATGCTCGCCGCGCAGCGGATCCGCGTGCTCATAGAGCGGCGTGCCGTCGAAGCGCGCCAGTGCCCACTCGTCCTTGGGGAAGTGGGCGGGCACCCAGTCGATGATCACGGCGATGCCGGCCTGGTGCAGCCGGTCGACCAGATACCGGAAGTCGTCGGGATTCCCGAACCGGGAGGTCGGCGCGTAGTAAGACGTCACCTGATAGCCCCAGGACGGGCCGTACGGGTGTTCGGCGACCGGCAGGAACTCCACATGCGTGAAGCCGAGATCGGTCACATAGGCGACCAGCTCCTCGGCGAGCTGCCGGTAGCCGAGGCCCTGCCGCCACGAGCCGAGGTGCACCTCGTACACGCTCATGGGTTCCTCCACCCACGAACGGCCCTTGCGTTCGTCCATCCAGTCGCTGTCGCTCCACTGGTAGGAGGAGCTGAACACCTTCGACGCGGTCTTGGGTGGGATCTCGGTGGCCTGCGCCAGCGGATCGGCCTTGCGGGTCCACACCCCGTCGGCGCCGAGGATCTCGAACTTGTACGCCGTACCGTCGCCGACGCCCGGCACGAACAGCTCCCACACGCCGGTGGAGCCCAGCGACCGCATGGGGTGCCCGGTGCCGTCCCAGTGGTTGAAGTCGCCGATGACCCGGATGCCACGGGCGTTCGGCGCCCACACCGCGAAGGCGGTCCCGGTGACGGGTTCGAACGCTGAGGCGTACGTCCGGACCCGGGCGCCGAGCGCCCGCCAGAGCTCCTCGTGACGCCCCTCGCTGATGAGGTGCAGGTCGAGCTCGCCGAGCGTGGGTAGATGCCGGTACGGATCGTCCTGGATGAGTTCTGGCCCTTCGCCGTACGTCACGGCGAGCCGGTAGTCCGGCACGGCCAAGGGCGCCGCGTCGGCCCTCGCGTCTGCCAGAGCCGCGCCCTCCGGCAGAGTGGTCGCGAAGACCCCACCGTGGACGTGCCGCAGTGGAACGCGGCTACCGTCGGGCAGCACGGCCTGGACGGTCTCGGCCAGTGGCCGCAGCGCCCGGATCGTGATTCCATCGCGGCCCGGGTGGGCGCCCAGGATCGCGTGCGGATCGTGATGCTCGCCGCTGACCAGCCGGTCGATTTCCTCGCGCGTGACCCGTGCCATGGCGTCAGGGGCCTCCTTGTCGGTGGGATAGATGTTCAACCTATGCCGTGCCCCATCCGCGCGGTGTTTCACTTCGTACGATTTGCGGGTTCTTGGTCAGAGGTCGATCGAATAGTCAAGGATCACTCGGTCCGCAGGGATGACGATCTCGCGGCAGACCTCGAGCACCCTGCCATCGGAGAGCATGCGCCTGGTGATAGCGAACACGGGGACGCCGGCAGCCATCCGGAGGGTCTCGCTCTCCTCGGGCGTGGGCATCCGCGACCGGACGGACTCCTCCACCCGGGTGGCCGGGTGGCCGAGATGGGCGAGTTGGGCGGGGGTTCCGCCAGGCCAGGGCTCCCGCCCGGGATCCGCCACGGGGGTGTCCGCGACGAAGTCCCACGGCAGGTAGTTGACCGAGATCTGTTGTGGCTCCCCACGGGCGTAGAACACGAAGCGGCGGCGCAGCAGCATGGTGGCCACGGGCAACTCGAAGAGTCCGGCGAGCTCCTCGGTCGCCCGCACCTGCGAGTAGGCGCGCTCCAGCCGATACTCCTGCCAGCTGATCCGCTGGTCGTGGGTGAAGGAGGTCGCGGGGACCGGGGGAGGTGTTCCACCGGCCGTCTCCCCTTGGACCGTCTCCACCTTGTACCTGTCCATGGCCACCCTGCGGGCCGGCGGACGGACTCGGACGATCGTGCCGCCGCCACGACGGGTCTCCACCAGGCCTTCCCCGCGCAGCAGGGCGATGGCCTGGCGGATCACGATCCCAGAGACCCCGTGGGTGGCGGACAGGACCGACATCGTCGGCAGCCGCGACCCGGGCGGATAGCCACCGTCCCGGATGCGCTCCCTGAGTTCCTCGGCGATCCGATGGTAGGCCGGGCGGTCCGGCACTGGGCACCGCCTCCTCGAGCATGCCTGACGGCAAGGGAATGGTCCGCTTACGGACAGCTTGACGTCTCCCTGTCTATGTATCACTTTTGTATACAGAAGGCATTCCTCGGGGAAAGGACTACCCACATGGGGGACTTCGAGGATCTCAAGGCGGCTTTCGAGGCGGAGTTCCCTGGCTGGCTGATCTGGCGCAGCGACGCGGGTCGCTGGTATGCCACGCGTAGCGGAGACCTGACAGACGCGCAGCTACAGGCCGGATACGCGATGACCGTCGCCGCGGACGATCATGTGGGCCTGCGTCACCTACTGATCGATCAGGTGCGGAAGGACCAGAAGTGAAACCCCCGGGACCCGGTCCGCAAACGGGGGCGGACCGGGCCGGGGGTGCAGCCGGGGCGATAGATACGTCTGCTACTGGGGATACGGAGCAGTATCGGCGGAAGTAAGGTCCGAAATGTTCATAGGAAACCCGTTACTCGCAGCTCCGAACTTGCGTGGATCCGAGGGCGTTCTAAGAGGTGTGGCAGAATCCGGCCGCCTGGCCGGGCCACCTGCTCCCAGGAGGGCCCCGTGGACGGCTCCAACCGGTCTAACGTTTCCCCTGTGACCATGCTCACACCCCGGCGGGGCCGGCACGGCCGGGGGCCGCGCCGCACGCTGTTCCTCATCGCACTGATCGGTGGGCTGGCCGGAATCGTCACCACGGCGATCTTTCTCGCGCTCACCCGGGACGACGGCCCGGGCCCGGTCGGCGTCAGTGCCAAGGAGGTCGGCACCGTCGCCGACGGAGTGCCCGACTCCTGGCCGTCCTGGGGCTTCACGCACACCCAGAACAGCGCGGACGGGCCCCAGGGGTTCGACCAGGCGCGCGCCGACCTCGCCCGCCAGCCGGTCGTACAGGCCCAATCCATCATGGGTTGGGGCGTCGATAATCCGGAGCCCGCGAACGGCGAGTTCAACTTCGCCAGCCTGGACAAGCGCATCCAGCTGATCCATGAGACCCAAGGCACTCCGGTCATCACCCTGTGCTGCTCGCCCGACTGGATGAAGGGTGGAGCGCCGGGACAGACCGACTGGTCGAAGCTCGAGATGGCCCCCTCGCCCGAGCACTACGACGATTTCGCCCAGTTGGCGGCCAAGGTCGCGGCACGCTACCCGGACGTGAAGTACTACGTCATCTGGAACGAGTTCAAGGGCTTCTTCGACAACGGCCGCAACCGTTGGGCCTACGAGGACTTCACCACGTTCTACAACAAGGTCTACACCGCGCTGAAGAAGGTCAACTCCAGCATCAAGGTCGGCGGGCCGTACATGGTCATGAACAGCAACGCGCCGAGTTATCCCGAGCAGTCGGCCGTCCATGGCTCCTGGGGAAGTCTTGACCAGCGGGTCATCGATGCCGTGCGGTACTGGCTGAAGAACAAGAAGGGCGCCGACTTCCTCGCGGTCGACGGGTGGTCGCTCCCCGAGCAGCGCCAGGCCCCGGTCAACGAGTTCGACTCGCTCAGCAAGTTCTCCGATGTCACGAAGTGGCTGCGCGGACAGGGCGGGGACCTCCCGATCTGGTGGGCGGAGTGGTACGTCGGGCCGACCGGCGCCGGCTGGGCCGATGATCGTCGCGGCGCCGTGCAGGCCGCCGCGATGATGGAGCTCATCCGCGGCGGCGCCGCCACCGCGCTCTACTGGAACCCGCAGACCGACACCGCCGCGAACTGCGCGGGCTGCCTGTGGTCGGGGCCGCAGGCCGGAGGCCGGGGGACCCCCACACTGGCGATGCTGCAGAACTTCGCCAAGTGGTTCCCGCCGGGCACCACACTGATGCAGGCGAAGAGCACGAACCCGGCGGTGCGGACGCTGGCCTCGGACAAGCAACTGCTGGTCGTCAATGCCGGCGGCCAGGCCGCCAAGAGCGATGTCGCTGGCAAAACGCTGGATCTGGGCCCCTACGAGGTCCGATGGATCAATAAATAAAAGGAGATCTACCGTGGCCCTGGACTCCGCAGTGGCGGACATCGACCTCGTGAGCATGGAATTCTGGGGCCGCCCGCCCGCCGAGCGGCACGCCGACTTCGCCCGGCTACGTTCGCTCGACAGCCCGGTGTTCTTCCCCGAACCGAGGATTCCCCTCGTACGGGCCGGAAAGGGCTTCTACGCCCTCGTCCGGCACGCGGACGTCCAGATCGCCAGCCGCAACGCCAAGGTGTTCAGCAGCGAACCTGCCGCGACCTCACCGGAGCCGCCCCCATGGCTGGCGGCCGTGTTCGGCACGCCCATGGTCAACATGGACGATCCGCGTCATGCCCGGCTGCGGCGCATCGTCTCCCGCGCCTTCAGCCCCAAGATGCTGTCCAAGATCGAGGCGGACATCCAGGTGACCGCGACGCGCATCGTCGACGACGTCCTCGCCTCCGGTGCCGACGATTTCGTCGAGCAGGTCGCGGCCAGGCTGCCCATCCACGTCATCTGCGCGATGATGGGCGTCCCCGAGAAACTGCGGCCGTACGTCCTGGACCGCATCGACGCGATGACGGAGTACTCCGGGGTCCGCGGATCGCTGTTGCATCCGCGGACGCTGCGTCTGCTCGCGGGCAACCTCAAGGCCATCGTCGACCTGCACCGGCTGGTCGCCCGCCTCGGTCGTGACCGGCTGGAGAAGCCCGCCGACGACCTGGTCTCTGCCCTCGTCAACGCGAACGTCGACGGTGAACGGCTGTCGGTCAAGGAGCTCGGCTCGTTCTTCGACCTGCTCCTCGTCGCGGGCAACGAGACGACCCGCAACGCCCTCGCACACGGGTTGAAGCTCTTCACCGACCACCCGGACCAGCGTTCGGTGCTGCTGGAGGACTACGAGGCGCGGATCGGCGGGGCGATCGAGGAGATCGTCCGTTATGTCTCGCCGATCATCCAGTTCCGGCGGACGCTGACCGAGGACTACGAGCTGAGCGGGCACGCCTTGAAGGCCGGGGAGAAGGTGGTGCTGTTCTACCTCGCCGCCAACCGGGACGAGGACGTCTTCACGGACCCGGACACCTTCGACATCACCCGATCACCCAACCCGCATGTGGGTTTCGGCGGCCCCGGTCCGCATCTGTGCCTGGGCGCCAATCTGGCCCGCATGGAGCTGAAGATCATGTTCCGTGAGCTGTTCACCCGGCTGCCGGAGATTCGCACCACCGGCGAGCCCGAGCTGCTGCTGTCCAACTTCGACAACGGCGTGGTCCGCCAGCCCTTCACCTTCTGACCCGGAGAACCCCGTCAGGAGTTGAAGATCCACTCGTCGTTCTCTTCGGGGCCGGCGGCTGGGACGGCCGGCCTGGGCGGGACCGCAGGCCGGGGGGCGACCGTCAGCGGGGCTGGTGGCCTCCGGCGGGCCCGATGCGCGAGGGCGGCCAGCATCATCAGGCCGGAGATCAGGAAAACGGCGATGAGCCCCCAGCCGGGGGACCAGAGTCCCGTCACGAGCATCACCCCCGCCACCGCACTGAGGAGGGTCGGGCTGGCCGCGCTCGCGACGACCAGCCTGCCGATGGGGTCCAGCCCAGGGACGAGCAGCCAGAAGGCCACACCCGGCAGGCCGAAGATGAGCAGCAACAGGGCGATGGTCATTGACGGCCTCCCATCAGGAAATGCTCACGAATCTCTCGAGGATGACCGCCATCACGCCGAAGAACAGCGGGATGGCCAGCACGGTCAGTGGGCGTAGGCGGCGGTACTCGCCAGGTGCGAGCCGCAGCCTGCGGAGCTCCCGCGCCATCAGGACACCGAGGAGTACGGGCAGATAGATCAGGCCGGCCGGGGTCCACGGAGAGGACCGCAGCCCCAGCCCGGCGGGCTTGGGGACGGGCGGATTGGGTTCGGCGGGCGGGTTGCGCAGTGCGTAGACGGCGGCGTCGCGGTCTGCGAAGACCACCTGGATCTCGGGGGAGGCGGCCAGTGCGGCCCGCAGTTTGGTCCCGTAGTCGGCCGAGAGCCCGGAGTTGAGGTGCTGGTACTGCTCGTGGCTGCGGGTGGTGATGAAGTAGCCGCCCGGCCCCTGAGCCTTCATCAGCGTCAAGATTCGGGTGATGTCTGCCGGATTAGTGCGGTTCACCACCACCGGGGTCCGGGTGAACCGCTCCCAGCTCCGATAGGACCAGGGCATGACGGGTTCCCCGCCGACGGCCGTCGGATCGTCCGCGCTGTACCAGACGACGCCAACGGCGCCCTTCGTCTTGCGCAGGGGGATGTCGAAGGCCTTCACATCGCTGGGATGCACCTGCTCGTACGCCTCGTTGCCGTAGCGCACGTTGAGGAAGCCGAACGTCATCAGCAGCGCGAACATCGAGGCGGCCAGGACGGCCGGCCAGTGCCGGCGACGCCCGGCCCGCAGCCAGCCCAGCCGGATCCGAACGGTCGGATTGCGCACTGCCGGGGCGTCGAAGGCCGCGGGGAAGAACAGGTAGGAGATCAGCAGGCAGGCGGCCGGCAACATGAAGAAGTAGATCCGCAGCGCCAGTTCGCCACCGTAGTTCTGCAGCCCCAGCGTGGTGAACGGCACCAGCATCAGGACCAGCGCCACCCGGTCGTCGATGCCGCGCCAGCGGCGCCGCAGCAGGCCGAGACCGGCCAGCAGCATCAGCACGACCGCGATGATGATGCGCAGCTTCTGGACTTCCGCCGTCTCCGGGCTGGTCTGGCTGATCCGGTCGCCGACGCTCTGGTTGAAGTTCTGCCAGAATTTCCCCAGGCCGCCGAGGAGCTCGCCCTTGCGACTGGACCAGTAGGCCACGGTCATGAAGCTGACCCAGGCGGCGTAGATGACCCCGGTCAGGAAGGGCAGACCGCGCAAGTTGCACCGGCGGGCCACCACCAGTCCGAAGCTGGCCGCCGTCATCAGGAACGGGGTGAGCTGGTGATCCGCCGTCCCGACCACGATCAGTGCGACGAGCAGGAAGAACAGGATGCGCCGCTCACGGACCCCGACCTCGGGAACCGGCAGCTCACCCGGGTCCTTGGGCCCGAAGACCACGTTGTAGACCCGCCAGAAGGGCCCCCGGGGTTCGGCGGGTGGGGATGAGGAGGAGTGCTGTGTGGTCTCCGCCTTGCGGCGCCGGCCCGACCGGCGCGTCGTCTCGTCGTGGTGCCGGAACCAGTTGACCAGGATGGCCACGAAGTAGAGGTAGAGCAGGTAGGCGAACGCCTGTGGGGACAGATAGTCCTGGCCCACCCAGTTGGCCACGACGAACAGCCAAGCGGCGAACCACTTGGCCCGCCAGGTGGCGCGCAGCACCCGCAGGATCAGCATGTAAGGAACGAGGTACATCAGCTCGGTCAGCGGCGGCGCCCACCGCAGGATCGGCTCGATGTCGGTCTGCCCGACGGCCTTCATCAGGAAGGCGATGAACGCGAAGAACCCCGGGGTGCTGAACCGTGCGTCCAGCAGGGCGTCAGTGGTGTGGGTCCGGGCGATGTACTCGATCAGTCCCGCGTGCTGCCAGGCGGTCGGAAACCGGGCGTACGCCTCCAGCGACTGCGCCACGGTATGCAGGGAGAACAGCAGCACCAGGATCTGTACGGTCAGCAGCATCCGGTGCGGGCGGCTGAATCCGAGGGTCAGCAGGAACGCCACCACCATGAGGGCGGCGCCCAGCAGGGTGAGGACCGGCAGCACGCCGATCAGCCCATAGCCGTTCATGGCGTCGAGGTTCACCCCGGCCAGCGGGATCCAGAAGAGCGCGATCCCCAGGGCCACGAGCAGGCTCACACCCAGCACGGCCCCCCGTCCTGGGCGTGATACCGGGGGAGCGGCCTCGATGTCCTCCCTGGAGTCACCAGCCTCGCGAACCGTCACCTTCAAGTGATATCCCGATCGTGCCCGGCTGCGGAAGGCCGGGGACCGGAGTCATCACCGTTTAGGCCGGAAGCGGCTCCGTCCTCGGGGGCGGCGGCGGGGCTGGTGGGGGCGGCCGCGGCGGCCCGGCGCAGCGCCGGATAGATGGCGGCGGCGACGACCACGTTCACCCCGAGCACCATGAAGCCGATCGTGGCCAGGTGGGCCGGGTCGATGAACGCGATCACCAGTCCCAGGACGCCCAAGAAGCGGACGCCCTGCAGCAGTGCGATCAGGCGAGTCCGGGACTGGACCCGCAGCACGCCGCAGTACAGCTCGATCAGCGCCTTGGGCAGGGTCGCCACGGCCAGGATCTGCAGCAGCTGAGCGCCCCTGGCGGCGTAGCCGTGACCGAGGAGCCCAAGGGCGAACGGGGCGCACACCACGACGAGCACGATGACCGGGATGAGCAGCGTGTAGGTGCGGCGCAGTGCCGCCTTGGTGGATTCGGCCAGCGCCGACGGGTCGAACGCGCCTTCGACGGTCAGCGACAGCGACAGCGTGAGCGCCAGCAGATCGAGCATCATGCCCAGCGCCCAGGCCATCTGGAAGTAGGCGTTGGTGGTCGAGTCGATGTGCGCGGCCACGATCACCGGGATCAGGCTGATGGCGGCGTACTGGAACAGGCCACCGATATAGCCGCCACCCAGGTAGCGCCAGATGTCACGGTAGGTGGGCCGCTCCCCACGACCGGAGTTCTCCCGTGCGTGCGCGGGGATGAGCCGCCCGAAGATGAAGGCGTTCACCGGCACCAGGGCCACCATCACCGGAATGAACCATGACAGCACGACGCCGTCGTGGGGGAACGACATCGCCAGGGCGAGCAGCAGCGCCAGCTTGGTGGCACCGAAGACGGTGTTCACCACAGGAACCCAGCCGGCCCGCCGCAGTCCGGTGAACGCCCCCTCCTGCTGGTTGAAGAGGTTCCAGGCGACCGCCATGGCGATGAACCACAGACCTGGCCAGAATCCGTGCAGATGCTGGAAGGAGGGCCCCCACCAGTCGAGGGTCAGCAGGAAGCCCAGACCCAGGAGCGCGGCCGCGCCCGAACCCAGGGCATAGGCCCCCGCGACGAGCCGCCCGGTCGTGCGGGCCGTCTGCGGGATGAAGCGGATGAGCAGGAAGTTCAGCATGGTGACGCCGCCGACGAACATGATCGCTTGGATCTCGGCCCAGTTGCGGCCGACATCGGCGGCGCTGTAGAAGACGGCGCCCAGAGTCCAGTAGGCGAGGCCGAGCAGGCCGGTGAGCCCGCCGTTGGCCATCAGTGCGTAGGCGTTGCGGAACAGGGGGTTGGACAGCTCACCGCGGAGCGCCGAGAGCCGCCGTGGGGCCTGGGCCGGATCGGACGCCGCCACTGGATCGACTGCGGGGTCCCCCATACGTTCAACCATGACCGGTCAGCTGCCGCGCCGCAAAGCGGGTTCTGCGAACGATCGCATAACCCTTCGTGAGCACCCTGTCCTTCAGGTAGATCAACGGCACGCCCTGGCCCTCGGCGACCCGCCCGAACGACTCCAGCGACGTCGACCACCGCACCGTCAGGCGGGGGATGGCGAGCACGTCATGCCGTTCGGCGGCCAGGTCGTTCGCCACCGCGCAGGCGGTCTGGTAGCCGCTGGCGCGGACCGCCCGCCGCACCCGGGCGCTGGAGTAGCCGTAGGGATAGGCCATCGAGGTGACGTCCCGCCCCAGCCGGTCCTCGAGCAGTTCCTTGTTGCGGATCAGCTCGTCCCGGAGCTCGCCGTCGGGGAGCTGGTCGAGCTGGGGATGGCTGTGGCTGTGCCCGCCCATCTCGATGCCGTGCGCGGCGGCCTCCCGCGTCTGGCTCCACGACAGCATCCGGTCCAGCGGCCGGCCCGCGGCGTCCGCGCCCGCGTCGGCCAGCCAGCCGGTGGTGACGAACACGGTGGCCGCGAACCCGAGATCGTCGAGCACCGGCAGCGCATGCCGGTGGAAGTCGGCGTAGCCGTCGTCGAACGTGATGACCACCGGCTTCGTCGGCATCCCTCCCACCTCTCCATGATCATGAGATCCCGGCCGCGTCGTCGTGTCCGCCTGCACGCCTTCGGCACGACCAATGATCACGGCAAGGGCGCTGAAAGAGATGGGGGTGAAGCCACGGTCCTTCAGCAGGGCCATTTGGTCGGCGAACGCACCGGGCCTGACCGCGAGCGGCGCGGTCTCGGGCGGCGGCCGCTCGCTGATCGAGTGGTACATCAGGACGGGGACACGGGTCATCAGACGACCTGCCCCCGGGGAGCCTTGCGGCGGTGGCGGAGGCCGGACGCGGAGCCGACGGCGTAGCCCCAGGCGGTGTAGCCCAGGCCGACCGTGATCGCGGCGGCCCGGCCCAGCCCGGACGGATCGCCGCGGAGGGCGTCGACGAGGCCGCGCACGGCACCGCGCGGCAGGGTCTTGAGTGCATGGGTGCGTTCGTTGGCCAGCCCGGCGCCGGCGCCGACGCTCCGCGCCACCAGCGCCTTGGAGAGCCCTTCGGCGAAGCAGCGGGTCCGGAAGTACCGAAAGTGAGCACGTTCCGCCGGGACCCGGTGCCAGATCACCGCGCGATCGTCGAAGAGCATCACCGCGCCAGGGCTCCGCTGCCCAAGCCGGATGCAGAACTCGGTCTCCTCGCAGCCGAGGGGCCGGTTCTTGTGATGGGTCCGGCCGATGCCGGTGTGGAAGCCTCCGGCGATCTCGAACGCCTCCCGGCGGAACGACGCGTTGCCGCCCAGGACATTGCGGACCGGACCGGCCACCATGCCCTTGTACGTCCCGCCGACGGTCCAGTCGAACTCCTCCGGGAACCAGCGCGGCCGGAGCCCGACCTCGGTGTGCTCGCGGAGCAGCGCCGCCTGGTCCTCGTAGATCTCGCGGGCGGTGGGAGAGCCGGGCCACAGCGACAGGGTGCGGCCGCCGACCCCCATGACCTTCGGGTCGTCGTAGCCGGCCGCGAAGAGAGCCAGCCAGTCCCGGTCGGCCACCGCGTCGTCGTCGAGGTAGGCGACCACGTCACCGTCCGCGCGAGCGGCCCCGGTGTTCTTGCCGCCGGACAGCCCACGGCCTTCCTGGTTCTCGATGACGACCACGTCCGGCAGCGCGTCCTTGAGCCTGCCGAACAGCTCCGGGTTGTGATCGACGGAGACGATGATCTCGTGCGGCAGGTGCCGCTGCGCGCGGACGGAGGCGACCGCGGCGAGGATGTCGTCCCAGCGCTTCTCGGTGAAGACGCAGATGACGACACTGATCTTGAGGGGGCTCACTTGGACCTCGTGAGCGTGGCGCGGGCCTTCGCATAGGTCTTGAGGACCTTGTCGGCGCGGGCGTAGAGCTTGGGATTGTCCAGCGCCGCGTTGCGGGCCTTGTTGAGCGGCACGGTGCGCAGCCAGTGCACTCCGGCCCCGGCGGACGGCCGGGCCACCCGGCCTTCGGCGATGGGGATCTCGCGGCTCTTCAGCCACTCCTTGAACTCCTTGCCACCGCGGCCCATGGCGATCTCGGTGACGCCGTTCTCGGCGCAGCCCTCGGCCAGTCGCAGGTGCCCGATCATGCCGGGGGAGTACTTGGCGAACGTCGTGTCGTACGCCGGGAACCAGCCGGCCATCACGTGCCCGTTGCGCAGGCCGAAATGCATCGATATCGGGTTCTCGCCGGCGTACAGCACGCTCAGAACCCCGAACCCGCTCTGGTGGAAATGACGCATGAGCTGCACTATCCAGGGCCGCGCGAACCGGTCGGTCCGCCCCGTACGGTGGTATTGATTGGACTTCCAGGCCATCAAAAGGCCTAGCTCGGCCGGGTCGATCGAGGAGAAGGTGTAGCGCACCTCGCCCACCTCCCGTCCGAGCTTGCGCTCCTTGTAGCGGATCGTCTTGTGCGTCTTGGGCGCCAGCTTGCGCGCCTCTTCCTGGTAGACGTCGAAACCGTCGCTCAAGTCGATGATCGGCTCGACTCTTTTCACGGTCTGGTAGGGCGTGAACATCCGCTGATGGGCGAGCAGGTGGTCGAAGTCCCATACGCCCAGCCCGCACGCCTTCAGCAGGGCACGCGCGTCCAGGTCCAGGTCGGGGGCGGCGATGATGCCCTGGAGGTCGGTGAGGCCGAACCCGACCGGGTGCCCGATGCCCGGTGCCTGCTTCTCGTACGGAAAGAACGCGACAACGTCCGGGCCATCCGTCACGACGGCGACCCGGACGTTGGGGCGGAACCGGTCGACTCCGAGGGTGAATTCCGGGGCCAGGAAGGGATTCCCCAGAAGCGGGTCGGCCTGCTGTAGGGCCCGCCATCGCTTGACCTCGGTCTCCCCAAGGTCAATGGGACGGACGACGTCTATGTTCATCAGGCGATCTTCACCGGCTCTGGGCTCCGTCCTGTACCGCGTGGGCGAAGGCGGCGGTCCGCCAGCTCAGCGCGGCCGGCTCGAGGGGCTGGGTCAGGTCGACGGACTCGTTCAGCTTTCCTTGGAAGCGGAGCTTCACCATGGTCCTGAGCACCCGCCAGCCGTCGCGGAAGGTGTTCAGGTTGGACTCGCCGTGCCGGCGGTTGCTCTCGTGGCTGGCCACCTCGGCCATCCGGAGCCCGGCGCGGATGGCGTTGACGCACATCTCGGTCTCGATCTCGAAGCCGGTGGACTTCAGCGCCAACCGCTCGACCACCGACCGCCGCACGGCGACGTAGCCGTAGCAGAGGTCGCTCCAGTTGGTGCGGTAGAGCGAGTTGGCCAGACCGGTGAGGGCCTTGTTGCCGACGCTGCGCAGCCCCGTCAGGTCGTCCGAGCCGCCCCCGCAGGCGTACCGAGAACCCTTCACGAAGTCGAACCCACGGCAGATCAGCGCCAGGAAGGCGTCGAACTCGGCCGGGTCCATGCTGCCGTCCGCGTCGAGCATGATCAGCACCTCGGAGGTCGCCGCGGCCATCCCCACCCGCATCGCGGTGCCCTTGCCCGTGGGGGGCTCGACGATGATCACGGCATCCGGCCGCAGCAGCCGGGTGATCTCGATCGTGCCGTCGGTGGACTCGCCATCGACGATCACGACCTCGTCCACCGCGGTCAGTCTCGGCAACAACCATCGAAGGTTGTCGGCCTCATTGAGGGTGGGGATCACGGCGGTCACCGTGGGCCACTGGGTACGG
>JAOPYO010000143.1 GCA_025964575.1 Actinomycetes bacterium | reverse complement strand
GGATCACGATGACCACCTTCATCCCGACGATGCTGCACCGTACGCTGCGGATCCTGGAGGAGGGGCCGCCCCGTGACATGTCGAGCCTGCGCCGCATCAGCTACGGCTCGGCGCCGGTGCCCGTCGGTCTGGCCCGCAAGGCGATGGAACTGCTCGGCTGCGACCTTCAGCAGCGTTACGGCCTGACCGAGGCGGGCGGCCAGGTGACGATCCTGGGCCCTGCCGAGCACCGGGCGATGATCGCCGGTCGCACGTCACTCCTCACGTCCTGCGGACGGGAGACTCCGCACGCGGAGATCCGGGTCGTCGATGCCGACGGCGCCGAGCTGCCGGCCGGTGAGGTCGGCGAGATCGTGATCCGCTGTGACTCCCTGGCCCGCGGCTACTGGAACATGCCGGAGCAGACGGCCGAGGTGTTCCGCCCGAGCGGGCTGTGGTCGGGCGACCTCGGCCGCCTCGACGAGGACGGCTACCTGCACATCGCGGGCCGCAAGACCGACATGATCATTTCGGGCGGCTTTAACGTCTATCCGGCCGAGCTGGAGCGGGTCCTCAGCGGGCATCCGCAGGTGGATCTGGTCGCCGTCGTCGGCCTGCCCGACGAGGAGTGGGGTGAGACCCCGGCGGCCGTCATCGTGCCGAAGGGCACCCCCGACCTCGGCTCGCTGGAGGAGCAGTTGCGGGTCCTGTGCCGTGCGCAGCTGGCGGGTTACAAGCAGCCTCGATCGTTCGTGTTCCGGCAGGCGCTCCCGCTCGGCCCGGCCGGCAAGATCCTCAAACGGGAGTTGCGGGCCGAGCTCGGCTGAGCGGGAGCACGTGCCGGGAGGCGACGATCGCTCAGCGCGGCATGCCCAGCACGCGCTCGGCGAGGATGTTGCGCATGATCTCGGTGGTGCCGCCGGCGACGGTGGCGGCACGAGAGCGCAGATACTCGAGCTGCGCGGGACCGCCGCTGGTGGTCTTGACCGCGTCCAGGCCCAGCGCCGCGAGATAGGTCTCGCCGACCGCCTGGGCGGCCAGGCTCCAGGCCAGCTTGATGACGGAGTGCTCGGCGCCCGGTGCGCCCCCGGCGGCGATCCGGCCGAGGGCGCGCCGGCCCAGGAGACCGAGCAACCGGGTCTCGATGAGCCGGTCGGTCAGCGCCAGCCGGGTGCCCGCGTCGAGCTCACGATCGGCCAGCTCGGCCACCAGGTCGTGCACGGTCTGCTCCAGACGGCCGGCCATCATGATCACACCGGCGCGCTCGAAGCCGAGTGTGGTCATGGTGACGTTCCAGCCATCGTGCAGATCGCCCAGGACGGCGTCGGCGGGTACCCGCACATCGTCGAAGAAGAGCTCGGCGAACCCGCCTTCCCCGGTGATCTGGGTGATCGGACGCCGGGTGATCCCGGGGACGTCGAGCGGGACCAGCAGTGCGGAGATACCCCGATGCGGTCTGGCCGCCGGGTCTGTACGGACCAGCAGGAGGCAGTGGCTGGCCTCCATGCCCTCGGACGTCCAGATCTTCTGACCATTGATCACGAACTCGTCGCCGTCGAGCACCGCGCGGGCCCGCAGACTGGCCAGGTCGCTGCCGGAGTCGGGCTCGGAGAAGCCCTGGCACCACACCTCGGTCCCGGACTGGATGCCCAGCAGGTGCCGCTGCTGCTCGGGAGTCCCGAACCGCATCAGGGTGGGAGCGACGTTGTTCACACCGAGTACCCCGGCGAGGCTCGGCGCCCGGTGCTCGGCCAGCACCTGGTCGCACGCCACCTGGTCGACGATGCCGAGACCGCGGCCGCCGAACTCGACCGGCCAGTGCGGAGCGATCCAGCCCAGCCGGTGCAGGGTGCGCTGCCAGTCGAGCCGGGCGGGAAAGGAATCGTCATCGCCCCACGTGTCCCGGTGAGCCGGCAGCAGCGCCTCGACCTGGGCCGCGAGCTCCGCGGCCGGGCTTCCCTCGGCGTACCTGGTCACGGGCGGCACGCCCGCGGTGGTCTCCCGGCAGGTGGGGTCGAGCCGGCCCCGCTGCGCGTCGGCACCGCCGAAGAGCGGGGCGGCCGCCCCGGCCCGGCGGTAGTAGAGGTGCGCCTCGTGCTCCCAGGTGAATCCGATACCGCCGAGGATCTGGAGGTAGTCCGCCGCGACCTGCTGTGCGACCTTGCCGCTCTCGGCCAGCGCGAGCGCGACCGCGTCGTCGAGGGTGTCGGCGGACGCCTCATCGTCCAGCAATGCCGCGACGTGCCGGGCCGCGGCCCGGGCCAATTCCACCCCGGCCAGCATGTCGGCGCACTTGTGCTTGACCGCCTGGAACGACCCGATCGGCTTCCCGAACTGACTCCGGTCGGCCGCATAGGAGACCGAGGCCGTGAGGCAGTGTGCCGAGAGCCCCACGAGCTCGGAGGCGAGAGCCGCGCCGGCGGTGACGAGGCCGCGGCGTACGGCGGCGAGCGCCGCGTCGCCGTCGGCCAGTACGGTCCCCTGAGCGCTTTCGAGCGTGAGCACCCCGAGAGGACGCAGCAGGTCCAGGCCGTCGGTCCGTTGCATCGTCACGCCGCCGCCGTCGGCGGCGACCGAGAGCAGGACCGGCCCGGCGGCACTGTCGGCCGTCAGCAGGATCACGCCGGCCTCCGGTGACAACACCAGGTCGGCGCGTCCCGACACCCGCACCGGCCTGGCCGATCCGTTGGTCTCGGTCTTGGTCTCGGTCACGGTCTCGGTCTCGGTCTCGGTGGTGAACCCGCCCGACGCTCCCCACAGGCCGTCCCGCTGGGTCCAGGCGACGGTCGGTACCACCGAGCCCATCGCCACCCGCTTGAGCAGGTCGGCGGGGCTCTCACCGCCGAGCGTGCCGAGGGCGCCGAGCGCTCCGGCCACCGCGATGGCGGGGGCGGGGGCGACGACCCCGCCGAGCGCCTCCAGCACCACCGCCAGGTCGGTCCAGCCACCGCCGAAGCCACCCCGCGACTCGGGCACCGGTAGTCCGGCCACGCCCAGCTCGGCAAGCCGGGACCAGAGCGGGAGCTCGCTCACCGTCTGCGGATCACTGATCTGTTTGTGGGCGGCACCGTCCGGCCAGTGCCGCGCCAGCAACTGGGCGACCGCCTCGGCCAGGGCCTGCTGGTCTTCGGTGTCGGCCACCGCGACGTCGGTGCGCACAAGATCACCGGCCTTTCGTTCGTGTGCTCGGCGGGGGGAGTCGTGCGGTTCGATCATCCGCACCGGGGGGTGTGTGGATACGTCCGGTTAGTGAATGCTTCGTCAGAATCTAACCGGTAAACCGATCGTCTGTCGTCGCTGGCGGGTCACCAGAACTTCCCATAAATCCCAGCTAGATGCTCGGATTTCCGGATTCGTCGTGATGAGGAACACAACGTCAGATTGATCATGTAAACAGTTATATTCGCTAAATAGTTGACTTTATCAGGGTCGGCGAAGGAGAGTGTCATCACTCCGCCCCTCAGATGACCCGGTCGTGGCGCCGCAGGCCGCGGTTCGATCTCCGCAGAGAGTCGATCCGATGCCCCGTGCGAAGCCCGTCCGGTGAGAAAGGTGCCTGGGATGTATCCGCGTACGTGGGTCGACAGCGGCAGGCCGGCAATCGTGATGGGATCGAGCGGCGAGACGGTCTCGTACCGGGAGCTGGACGAGCGTTCCAACCGTCTGGCGCACCTGCTCCGCCAGCGCGGCCTCGGCCGCGGCGACGTACTGGCCGTACTGCTGGAGAACAATGCGCACTTCCACGAGGTGACGTGGGCAGCGCGGCGTTCGGGGATGTACTTCACCGCGATCAACAGTCATCTGACCGCTCCCGAGGCCGAGTACATCGTCAAGGACTCCGGCGCGACGGCGATCGTGTCCTCCGCCGCGCTTGCCCCGGTGGCCGGGAAGCTGGGCGCGGAGGGCGCGCTGCGGACGCGGCTGATGATGGGCGGCACGGTGCCCGGCTGGGAGTCCTACGAGGAGGCCACCGCCGATCGGTCCGCTGAGCCCGTGGTCGACGAAGAGGAGGGCGACCTACTTCAGTACTCCTCCGGTACGACGGGGCGGCCCAAAGGCATCAAGCGGCCGATGGTCAGCAGGCCGATCTCGCTGGAGTCCGACCCGACCGTGACGTTCCTCCGGGCCGTGGATCTCTCCGGGGGAGACGTCTACCTCAGTCCGGCTCCGCTCTATCACACCGCTCCGATCCTGTGGTCGATGGGCGTGCACCGACTCGGCGGCACGGTCGTGGTGATGGAGAGGTTCGATGCCGAGCGGACACTCGCGCTGATCGAGCGACACCGGGTCACGCACGCCCAGCTGGTGCCGTCGATGTTCGTGCGGCTGCTCAAGCTGCCGGCGGCCGTACGACACACGTACGACCTTTCCAGCCTCCGCACCGTGGTGCACGCGGCAGCGCCCTGTCCGGTCGAGGTCAAGGAGCGGATGATCGACTGGTGGGGTCCGATCATCTCGGAGTACTACGGTGCCTCCGAGGGCATGGGCGCCACCTTCATCACCGCCCCGGAGTGGCTGGAGCACAAGGGCTCGGTGGGCAGACCGCTGCTGGGCACGCCGCACGTTCTCGACGCGGCCGGCGACGAGCTGCCCCCCGGTGAGCCAGGCCGGCTGTTCTTCGAGGGCGGCCCTGCCTTCGAGTACCTCAACGACCCGGAGAAGACGGCCGCCGCCCGCAGCCCGCAGGGGTGGGTGAGCGTCGGCGACGTGGGCTACCTGAGCGCGGACGGGTACCTGTATCTGACCGACCGTCTCTCCAACCTGATCATCTCCGGCGGGGTGAACATCTACCCGCAGGAGACCGAGGACCTGCTGCTGACCCACCCGAAGGTGGCCGATGCGGCGGTGATCGGTGTGCCGGACGAGGATCTGGGCGAGGCCGTACGCGCCGTGGTCGAGCCGGTGGACTGGGCGGATGCCGGGCTGGACCTGGAGGCCGAGCTCATCGAGTTCTGCACGGCGCGGCTGGCCCGCTACAAGTGCCCGCGCGCCGTGGACTTCGACCAGCGGCTACCCCGCCTGGACACCGGAAAGCTCTACAAACGCCTGCTTCGCGAGCGCTACCGCGGCGCAGGGCAGACCGGCGACACCGTTGCCACGGTCTCCGGGGTCAGCGCCCGATCCGCCCGGAAGGTGGCGACGCGACAGCTCGCGGGCGACACCGTCAGCGATAGGAGCGATACGAGCGATACGGAGGATGGCGCGGCAGTGAGGAGATCGGGCATGACCACGGCCACCCCGCAGGAGCCGGTGAGCTTTCAGGGCAGAGATGTGCGCATCGCGGGCGACCGGTGGGAACCGCCCCCGGGACACAAACACCTGGGCCTCGTCCTCCTACTGCACGGTGGTGGCCAGACCCGGCATTCCTGGCGGCAGAGCGCGCGCAGGCTGGCCGAACACGGCTGGACGGCGGTGACCCTCGATGCCCGGGGCCATGGAGACAGTGGCTGGGCACCCGATGGCGACTACTCCATCGACGCCATGGTGGACGATCTGAGACGGGTCGCCGACCAGCTCGACGAGCCGCCGGTCCTGATCGGCGCCTCGATGGGGGGAATGACCGCACTCATCGGCGAAGGCGAACGCCACTTCGCCCGTGCGGTCGTCCTCGTGGACGTCGCGCCGCGGATCGAGCCCGCCGGGGTCGAGCGGATCACGTCGTTCATGGGCGGGGCCCGGGACGGGTTCGGATCGCTGGAAGAGGCGGCCGAGGCCGTACGCGCCTACAACCCGCACCGCAGGCAGCGGGGCTCTCTCGACGGGCTACGGCGCAATCTGCGGCAGGGCGAGGACGGGCGCTGGCGGTGGCACTGGGATCCCGCCTTCATGCGCCTGCCGGACGAGGCGTCGCGCGATCTCGACGGCAGCCGGTCCCGTGCGGCGGCCGAGCGTATCGGTGTGCCCCTGCTGCTGGTGCGCGGCATGCAGTCGGACGTCGTCAGCCCCGAGGGAGTGGCCGAGCTGCTCGCGCTGGTGCCGGGAGCCCGGCACACCGAGGTCGCCGACGCCGGGCACATGGTCGCCGGTGACGACAACGACGTCTTCAGCCGCGGCGTTCTGGACTTCCTGGACGACACGCTCGGCGGGCGGCGATGAGCCCGGGTCCGGACGCGGTCGAGGCCACGTCACGGCAGGGGATGCCCGGCCCGTTCCCGTGCGAAGACGCCGGATTCGCGGAGGCGGCGGGCGTACAGAAGCGGCAGGCACACCGACACAGCAGCTGCGCAGCACCAGCGGGCGCGAGAAAGGACGACTCCATGGACGGTTTCGTGACGGCGGCATGCGGTCACCGGAAGGCCGGCGGATGAGCGCCGCAGTGTCCGGCGAGAGCCGGATCCTCATCGACGGCAAGCTGGTGCCCGCGTCCGACGGCCGGGTCTTCGACAACGTCAACCCCGCCACCGAGGAGGTGCTCGGGCAGTGTTCCGACGCCTCCGCGGCGGATATGGACCGGGCGATCGAGGCGGCCCGGCGGGCGTTCGACGAGACCGGCTGGTCGCGCGACCGGGAGCTGCGCAAGCGCTGTCTCCTCCAGTTGCAGGCGGCCCTGGAAGAGGAACGGGAGGCGCTGGCCGCGGAACTCGTGGCCGAGGCGGGCACACCGATCATGGTCACCGGCCTCGGGCAGGTCGACTGGCCGCTCGCCGATGCCCTGCGCTATCCGGCGGCGCTCATCGAGGACTACCCCTGGGAACGGGAGTTGCCGGACTCCGACCTGTTCGGCGTGCGCAGCAGCCGCCAGGTCTGGAAGGAGGCGGTCGGGGTCGTCGGAGCCATCCTGCCGTGGAACTTCCCCTTCGAGATCGCGATGAACAAGCTGGGGCCGGCCCTCGCCGCGGGCAACACCGTCGTTGTCAAGCCCGCCCCGGACACGCCGTGGAACGCCACCCGGCTCGGCCGGCTGATTGCGGAGCGGACCGACATCCCGCCCGGTGTGGTCAATATCGTGCCGACGACCGACACCGCGGTCGCGGAGTTGCTGATCACCGACCCGCGGGTCGACATGATCTCCTTCACAGGGTCCACCGAGACCGGCCGCCGGATCCTGGGGCTGGCCGCCGCGACGGTGAAGCGCACCTTCCTGGAGCTGGGCGGCAAGTCCGCGATGATCGTGCTGGACGATGCCGACCTTGCGGCGACGATCCCGCAGTCCGCCGTCGCCTGCATGCACGCGGGGCAGGGCTGTGCGCTGCCCACCAGGCTGCTGGTGCCCCGCTCCCGGTACGCGGAGGCGGTGGAACTCGCCACGGCGACCTACGAGCTGACCCCCTATGGCGACCCGACCGATCCGCAGACCTTCGCGGGCCCGTTGATCAACGCCCGCCAGCTGGAGCGGGTGCTCGGTCACATCGAGAAGGGCAGGGCCGAAGGGGGACGGATCACCACCGGCGGAGGTCGGCCCGAGCATCTACCCAAGGGCTACTTCGTCACCCCGACGGTCTTCGCGGAGGTCGACAACGGAATGTCGATCGCCCGTGAGGAGATCTTTGGCCCGGTCCTCACCATCATCGCGTTCGAGGACGACGATGACGCCGTCCGGATCGCCAACGACAGCCCGTACGGCCTGTCCGGCTCCGTGTTCTCCGGGTCGCAGGACCGGGCTCTGCAGGTCGCCCGGCGGGTGCGGACCGGGACGATGAACGTCAACGGCGGCCTGTTCTACGGCGCCGACGCGCCCTTCGGTGGCTACAAGACCAGCGGTCTCGGACGTCAGGGCGGCACCGAGGGATTCGAGCAGTACCTCCAGACCAAGTCGGTGGGCTTCGCGTCAGTGTGACCGCAGCCGTTCGTTCGGATCGTTTCCCATTCGGATCGTTCCCCAGAGGAGGGTGCATCATGGGCAGACTCGATGGCAGGGTCGTCTTCATCACCGGTGCCGCGCGTGGTCAGGGCCGGTCACACGCGGTCCTGTTCGCACTGGAGGGCGCCGACATCGTCGGTATCGACATCTGCAGGCAACTGGACGTGGTCACCTATCGCATGGGGACCGCTGAGGAGCTGGCCGAGACCGCGGCGCTGGTGGAGAAGACCGGCCGCGGCATGCTCACCAAGCAGGCCGACGTACGCGACAAGGATGCACTGCAGGCCGCGTTCGATGCCGGGATCGAACGGTTCGGCCATATCGACACGGTGATCGCCAATGCCGGCGTCGTACTCAGCAACACCGGTGAGCGCGATGCCGCCGAGGCGTTCCGGGTGGGTATCGACATCATGCTGGTCGGGGTGTGGAACACCTTCCAGGTGGCGTTGCCGCATCTCAAGGAGCGCGGTGAGGCGGGCCACCCGGGCAACATCATCGCGACCAGTTCGATGGCCGCAATGCTCGGCCTGGGCAACGGTCAGGGCGGTGACGACGCCTATGGCGCGGCCAAGCTGGCCGTGACCGGGCTGGTGAAGCAGTACGCCAACTATCTCGCGCAGTACAACATCCGGGTCAATGGGGTGGCGCCCACCAACTGCGCCACTCCGATGGTCACCGAGAACCCCGAGCTGTTCAACGTGATGAACGCGTACCCGAACCTGGCCAACGCGATGCAGACCCTGCTGCCCGGCATGCCGATGATCGAGCCGCGCGACGTCAGCGAGGCGATGCTCTTCCTGCTGTCGGACGCCGGGCGCAGCTTCACCGGCAGCGTGCTCAACGTCGACGCCGGCATGGCCGTACGCCGCTAGCAGGCCGGCGCGAGGGTGTCCGTGATCGTACGAGACCGGGCACCCTCGCCCCGGGCGCGCAACGGGTGTCGAACGCACTTGTCGCGATCTTCGAAGTGAACGATCGGGGCCTCATCGTCGCCTGGCGTGAGCACTGGGACATGGTCGCGCTGGGAAGGCCATGGGCCTTCCGCTCGAAGCGCTTGCCGCTCCGGCGACGTCCGGCTGAACGACCGAACACATTCAATGAGGAGCATCCGATGACCCTGGACCTAAAAGCGTCCGAATACACCTTGTCGGGCCTGCGGCCGTTCCCCGTCGCCATCACGACCATCGACGAGGGCAGAACGAACGGGTTGATGTCGTTGTCGGCGGGCTCGGGCGGGATCATCCCCGACGCGCCGCGTGTCACGATCAGCCTGACGAAATACAACCTCACCCACGACATGGTCACCCGTTCCGGGGTCTTCGCCATGCACCTGCTGGCGGCCACCCCCGAACCGGCACTGGAGAAGTCGCTGGCGATCCTCATGGGGCTGGGCGGCAGCTCGGGCCGTGACGGCGACAAGCTCTCCCCGTTCGCCACCAAGCCCGGTGTCACGGGCTCTCCGATCCTGCTCGACGCGCTGAGCTACGTCGAGGGCCGGGTGGTGGGCAGCCTGGACGCCGAAGAGAACACCATCTTTCTGGCGGACGTGGTGGCGGCCGAGCGGTTCAGCACCGGGGAGCGGCTGCGCATCGGGGAGGCCTGGGGGAAGCTGCCGCCGGAGTGGATCGAGCAGTACGACCGCAACCACCACCCACAACTCGAGAGTGCCCGTCGTCATCGCGGGCTGCTGGACTGAGGAGCGCCATGAAGACCTACGACCGGGGCGAAGTCGAGAGCGCCTTCCGTCACTACTTCCTGACCGGGCCCGTCGGCGAGGACTGGGTGGCCTGGTCCCAGCTGTTCACCGAGCAGGCGACCTACACCGACCACTTCTACGGGGTGTTCCGCGGCCCCAAGGAGATCGAGCTCTTCCTCGAAGGCACGATGTCCTTCGCGTCGCATGTCTACTCGCCCCTGGTCTGGTACAACATCGACGGCTCGCAGGTGGTCTACCAGGTCGTCAACCGGGCGGACCACCCCGACCCCACGCAACCGCCGATCGACTTCCCGTCCCTCCAGATCATCCAGTACGCGGGCGAGGGCAAATGGGCGTCGGAAGAGGACTGGTGGATCATGGCGGAAATGAAGCTCTTCAATGAGCGCTACGTTGCGGCGTGCGAGGAAGCCGGTGTTCCCGCTCCGGGTGAGGGTCCTCAGCCGCACACTCGCAAGGACTGGGGCCCATGGGTGGACTGGGCCAAGCTTCCCGACGGGGCCGACCCCAGCCCGTCGTGGCTGGGGCGTGACGTGACCCGGCTCACCAGCCTGCGGGAGTTCACCTTCGGCACGCGCCACCCCTGGCCCGCGTCCACCAGGCGTTCCTGACCGCCATCACCGTCGCCGGGCGGGCAGCGCCGCTCGCCGCTCGCCGTCGGCAGGAACACCAGCTCGACGTTGTTGCCGGCGGTCCAGGACGGCGAGCATGTGCATCACGCCGTTGTAGCGGTCGTAGGTTCCCGCAGACGGGCCGGTTCTCCCTCGGGCCGCCACCGTTTCCCCTTGCGCGGCATCAGGTACCCCGCCAACGGTGCGCGACGAGCCACCAGCCCACCTGACTGAGTCCGCAGGCGCTGGCCACGGTGGCGTACACCCGGACCGAGGCCGGGTCCCGTCCATGATCGGACGCTCGATATCAGCTGTCATTCCGGGCGGACCGGGTGGCGGCGATGACCGGGGTGAGCTGTTCGGGGGTGCTCCCGTGCAGCACCAGCTCGTCGGCACCGGCCGCACGATAGTCACGCAGCCGTTCGACGCAGTGTGCCGGGGAGCCGACGGCCGACGACGACTCGAGCCATTCAGGCGGCAGTGTTCCGGCGGCGCCGGTGAGCTGGTCCCTGGTCCGTGAGAAGTCGGCGGAACCGCGGACCCCGGCCAGTTGCGGATGCGCCCGGAGACCGCGCAGGAGAATGGGATCCCAGCCGTTGGTCTCGGCGAGCTGCTCGCCGAAGCCCGGGATCTGGAAGTAGGTGACCGCACGGCCACCGACCACCGCGGCCTCCTCCTCGGCGGGCAGCCCGCAGGCGGTGATCACGGTGGCGTACACCCGGACCGAGTCCGGGTCCCGTCCCGCCGCCTCGGCCGCCGTGCGTACGGCCTTCGCCGATCGGGCGACCGCCTCGGGGGTCAGGAACGGGTGCAGCAGTACGCCGTCGAAGTGGGCGCCGCCCAGAGCAAGGGTCTTGGGGCCGATGGCGGCGAGCACCAGCGAAGGAGGCGGGGCGTCCGGTAGGTCGCTCAGCCGCATCGCGGGAAAGTGACCTGCCGGACCTTCATACGACACCTTGTCTCCGTTGCACAGCCGTCGCAGCATGCCCACGGAGTCGATGAGGATCCGGTTCGTCACGGGGGGAAGGCCCACCGCCGTCCACATTGAGGCGACCGAGCGCCCGAAGCCGAGCACGAAGCGGCCGCCGGTCATACCCTGTGCGGTCATCGCCATCGAGGCCAGTACGGCCGGGTGCCGGATCATGAAGTGAGTGACCCCGGCGGCAATGCGCACATCTTTGGTGGCCTGGCCCAACGCGCCCGCGATGACACCCAGGTCCTTGGTGCCCCAACGCTCGCTCAGCCAGACCGAGCCGAGTCCGAGAGCTTCGGCGGCCTGGGCCTGCGTGATGGCCGGCCGGGGGTCGGACACCCTGCCCGGCAGGACGTACGCACCCATCCGGGCCGGGTCGGTCAACGCGGCCCGGTGAGGTGCAAGACCGTTGGGGACGGGCGAAGGGGATGTGCTCATGGCAGATATTCTGACACTACGTGCATTAAAGTGCGAGTTGAATCAATATACTGATTGAGAGGCCGGATGCCCGTGGAGACCCGTGAAGCGCTGCACGGCTGGCTGTCTGAACGACTGCAGCAGGACGGGTGCCGGGACGTCGAGCTCGGTGAATTGTCGCAGCCGGATGCCGGCTATTCGGGCAGGACGTTCTTCGTTCGTGCGTCCTGGCGGGACGTGGACGCCGCCCCGCGGGAGCACGAGCTGGTGTTCCGGGTCCAATCGCCCGACCAACAGCTCTTTGTCGCGCCCGACGCGCTCAGGCAGGCCTGGACGATGCAGGGCCTCGCGGGCCTCCCCGGCGTGCCGGTGCCCCGGATCTGGTTCACCGAGCCCGACGACGGAATTCTCGGCGCGCCGTTCTATGTGATGGAGCGGGTGCCGGGGCGGGTGCCGGGCGACGTTCCCAGCTGGCATGCCAAGGGCTGGACAGTGGACCTGCGGCCCGTCGATCGGGCCGCGCTCTACGACAACGGCCTGGCCGCCCTGGCGGCCCTGCACCGGGTCGACCGGCGCCCCGCACTGGAGTTCCTGGCGGAGCCGGGGCCCGGCACCGCGCTCGACCGCTACCTCGCGCGGCTGGAGCAGTGGTACGAGTGGTGTGGGCCCAGCCGGCGCTTCGGCTCCGAGATGCTCGACGCCGCGATGACCCACGTGCTGGATCACCGGCCGGCGGACCCCGCGGAAGGAGTCGTCTGGGGTGACGCGAGGGTCGGCAACATGTGCTTCGCGGACGACCTGAGCGTGGCCGCCCTGTTCGACTGGGAGACGGCGACCCTCGGGCCGCCCGGCATCGACCTGGGCTGGTGGCTGATGTTCGAGAGCTACCTGTGCGAGGCGCAGGGCCTGAAGCGGCTCGACGGGGTACCGGGCCGCGAGGCGACGGTCGCCCGCTACCGGGAGCTGGGCGGAGGACCGGTGACCGACATCGACTACTACGAGCTGCTCGCGGGCGTGGTGATGACGCTCATCTCCAGCAGGCTCGCGGACGTGCTGGTGGAGAACGGCCGGGTCCCGGCCGAGATCGCGGCCCGCTACCCACTACGCGCGGTGGGGCTGGCCGGAGAGTCGCTGGCGCGGCTGGGCGGCCGCCCCGAGATCGTCCGCGTGACCGACCGTTGAAGATCAGGCGATTCTCGGTTCGGGGAACGCACGGACTTCGGCGGTCGTCCAAGCACCAGGTGAACAGTCCGATCAATTCCCTAGCGCTCCAGCCGTGACTTTCGATCCAGCTGAGTGGCGAACACGGGAGACAGCTGCACTGAGGGTGAGGCGATCATGGCGGCTCGCGAGCCAGGAGTCATCGGATCATGGAATGACCGCGAAGGCCGCGGAATCATCAGGCGTCACCAAGGTCCCGACGTCGTCTTCTCCTTCAGCGCCATCAGGCACGCCGCAGGCGGGTACCTGGGTCTGCACGAGGGGCTTGCCGTGACGTTCATCCTGGTAGAGACCCAGGAAGGTTACCGGGCAAAGGATGTGGAGATGGGGAGCGGCCCCGACGTCACGGATGCCTGGGTCAGCCCAGGGTGAAGGGGTCGCGGCTCTGCCCGGAGAGCTCGACCCAGATCGCCTTGGTCTCGGTGTAGGAGCGCATCGCGTCGGCGCCGTTCTCCCGCCCGATGCCGGACATGCCCATGCCGCCGAAGGGCACCTGCGGAGCCACCGCCCGGTAGGCGTTGATCCACACCGTGCCGGCCCGCAGCCTGGCCGCGACCCGGTGCGCCCGGTGGACGTCGTTGGTCCACACCGATCCGGCCAGCCCGAACGGCGTGTCGTTGGCCAGTGCGACGGCCTCATCCTCGTCGGAGAAGGTGCTCACCGCCAGCACCGGGCCGAAGATCTCCTCGGTGATCGCCCGGGCGTCCTGGGGGAGCTCGGTGAGCACCGTGGGCCGGACGAAGTAGCCACCGAGGCCGGCGACCGGCTCACCGCCGCACACGATGGTGGCGCCCTGTTCCCGGGCGGCCGCGAAGTGCTCCAGCACCTTGGCCAGCTGACGGTCGTTGGCCAGCGGGCCCATCTCGGTCTCGGCCGCCCGCGGGTCGCCGATCACGATGCGGTTCGCCCGGTCGGCGATCTTGGCGACCAGCTCGCCGGCGACCGACTCGTGCACCAGCAGGCGGGAGCCGGCGAGGCAGGTCTGCCCGGTGGCCGCGAAGACCCCGGCGATGACCCCGTTCGCTGCCGCGTCGAGGTCGGCGTCGGCGAACACGACCTGCGCGGACTTGCCGCCGAGCTCCAGGGTCACCCGAGTGACGTTGTCGGCCGCCGCGTGCGCCACCGAGATGCCGGTCTCGGTCGATCCGGTGAACGCCACCTTGTCCACTCCGCGGTGCGAGGCCAGGGCCTTGCCGGTCGCGGGGCCCCATCCGGTCACGACGTTCACGACGCCGGGCGGGAAGCCGGCCTCGGTCACCAGCTCGGCCAGGGCGACCGTTGACGCCGGGGTGTAGTCGCTGGGCTTGACCACGACCGTGCAGCCGGCGGCCAGCGCCGGCGCCAGCTTCCAGGTCAGCAGCAGCAGCGGCGAGTTCCACGGGGTGATCGCGGCGACCACTCCCACCGGTTCGTGCCGCGTGTATACGAGGTAGTTGGCCTTGTCGGTGGGAATCACCTCGCCGTGCAGCTTGTCGGCCAGCCCGGCGAAGTAGGTGTACCAGGCCGGCAGCCCCTTCATCTGCCCGGACATCTCCCGCAGCAGCTTGCCGCCGTCGCGGGTCTCCAGCTCGGCGAGCCGGTCGGCGTCGCGGGCGATCAGCTCCGCGAGACGGCGCAGCAGCTCGCCCCGTGCGGGCGGGGTGAGCGTGCCCCACGGCCCGGACAGGGCCGCGCGGGCCGAGGCCACCGCCACGTCCACGTCCTCGGCGGTGCCGTCGGCCACCTGCGCCCACGGTCGGCCGGTGTACGGGTCGAGTGACTCATAGGTACGACCGGATTCCGAGGGCACGGACTTACCGTCGATGTAGAGGTCGAAAGGATCCATGGTTCCTCCTCGGAACGGGCGGGATTCGGTCGGCAGAGATCGGACCCGGGATCAGGGCCGTCCAGCGGACGTGTTTTCGGCACCGGGTGATCGTCCGGCACCTCGCTCGCCGTATCGGCACTGCCCCGGGGTGGAATGCCGGGAGAGGTCAACGGAAGCGCCGTTCCCGGCGTGTGGCCGGAGGGGCGGTCGGCCGGCCCCGGTTGCCGAGCTGGGCGTAACCCAGGCCATGCCGCTGGGAGA
Source organism: Actinomycetes bacterium (assembly GCA_025964575.1). GTDB lineage: Bacteria > Actinomycetota > Actinomycetes > Streptosporangiales > Streptosporangiaceae > Actinomadura_E. The sequence goes on along the minus strand of JAOPYO010000143.1, from coordinate 3,696 downwards.
CCGACGGGGGTTCCTCCAGTGCCTCCCAGATCGCCCGGACCGTGCCCTGAACGCCTTCCGGGCGCCGGGCGGCGATCTCGTCGGCGAGTGTACGGGCGGCCTTCCATAGCTCGTCACGGCCGACCACCTCGGTCACCAGGCCCAGCCGCAGCGCGGTCGCGGCGGTGATCCGCTCCTCGTTGCCGGCCAACGCCCACCGCAGGACATCGCCCAGCGGTACCCCGCGCCGCAGCATCCCCACCGGTTCGAGGGCCGAGACCATGCCGCCGTTCGCGTGCGGGTCGAAGAACGTGGCGTCCTCGGAGCAGATGACGATGTCGGCCTCATTGATGAAGTACATGCCGCCACCGGCCGCCATCCCGTGGACGGCGGCGATGACGGGTTTCCAGACCCGGTGTTGTTTCGGTCCGAGCAGAGTCCCCGGATCCCGCTGGTTCCAGACGTTCTCGTCGTTCCACCACGGGCCCTCGGCCAGGTCGAGGCCGGCGCAGAAGGCACGGTCGCCGGAGGCGCGCAGGACTGCCACCCGGATGTCGTCATCGTCCCGTACCCGCTGCCAGATCTCCGCCATCTCGGTGGTCATCGTCTGGTTGAAGGCGTTCAGCCGGTCCGGGCGGTTCAGCGTGATCGTGGCGACGTGGTGATCGACGTCGAAGAGCACGGTGGAGGGATCGGGCATGGTCATGGTGCTCCGGATCATGGGGCGAAACGGTTGGTCAGAGTGCGCTTTACGATCTTGCCCATCGCGTTGCGGGGGAGCTCGTCGACCAGCTCGAGCTGCTCGGGCAGTTTGCGGATGCTGAGGCCGCCGGCCCTCAGGTGATCACAGAGATCGGCCAGGGCGGGCGGGGCGGCGGGGTCGCTGGGCACGACGACCGCACAGGCCCGCTCACCGGTCTGGTCATCAGGCAGCCCGATCACCGCGACGTCCGCGACGGCGGGATGGGTGACCAGGAGCTCCTCCAGCTCACGCGCCGAGATGTTCTCCATCTTCCTGATGATCACGTCCTTGATCCGGCCGGTCACCGTGACGTACGAGCGCGCGTCGCGGACACCGAGGTCCCCGGTACGGAAGTAGCCCTCGTCGTCGAACGCCTCGGCGTCCAGCGCCGAGTCGACGTAACCGACCATCAGCTGCGGTCCCTTGACCCGGAGTTCGCCCGGCTCGCCGTCGTCCGCGCGGGTGCCGTCCGGCCGCACCACGATGACCTCCCCGCCCGGTCCCGGATGGCCCTCCGACCGGGCGTGGTCGTCGTCGGTGTCGTCCATCCGGCCCCAGGTGAGGTAGGGGCACTCGGTCATGCCGTAGCCGGACACGACGCCGACCCCACCGAGCTCGCGCTTCACCTCGTAGTGCAGGGACTCCGGCCGCGGCGAACCCCCGCACAGTACGACCCGGGTCTGCGGGAAGAGCGAAACCTCCGGGTGGGCGCGCTGCCTCGCGCGGTAGACCTGGATGAACGGAAGCCCGGAGCCGACGAAGGTCACCCCTTCGGCGGCGAGCAGATCGGGCGTGGTCTCGGGGTCGAAGATCGCGCTGGTTATCATGCCACTGCCGGTGCCCAGCGAGCTGAGGATGTGCGCGATCCCGCCGACATGGGCGAGGGGCAGCAGGGTCGCGACCCTGTCGTCCGGGCGGAGCCCCAGGTTGACGCGGAACGTGTCGGAGGCGGCGATGAGACCGCGATCGGTGTGCTTGGCGCCCTTCGGATCCGACGTCGTACCGGAGGTGTAGAAGATCCAGCGCACCGCCGGCCCGCCGTCGGCCGCCTCTGCCGGTGGCTCGGGCGGCAGCGTGGCAGGATCGCCCTCGGGCGGCCGCTCATCGAGGATGACGACCTCCAGGCCGGGCAGGTCGGCGGCGACCCCCTTCGCCATCGCGGCGTGGTCGACGCCCCGGAAGGCGCTCGGCACGATGAGATACCGGCTGCCGGCCTGGCGGCAGATGAAGCCGAGCTCCCGGTCGCGGAGCATGGTCACCAGGGGGTTCTGGACCGTGCCGAGCCGGGCCAGGGCCAGCGTGAGAACAATGGTCTCGAAGCGGTTGGGCAGCTGCCACGACACCACGTCACCCGGGCGCACACCCTGGGCCCACAGGCCCGCCGCGGCCCGCTCGACGGCGTCCCGGAGCCCCGCGAAGGTGAGCCGGCGGCGGTGCTCGTCGACCGCGAACAGGGCGCCGGGAGTCGCCGCGGCCCGGCGGTGCAGCAGCCGCCAGATCGTGTCGGCCTCGAGGTCCTGTGGCGGGGCCGTACGGGGCCCATCGGCCGTGAGAGAGATGTCGGTCAACGCGGTTCCTTCGGTCACGGGAGGTCTACCGTCCGGGCGTTCAGAGCAGGAAGGCCAGCGTAGGGATGGGCCCGCCGGCGTTGACCAGGTGCACGGTCTTGGCGGCCAGGCGCGGCCCGCGTTCCCCGTCGCCGACGCGGATCCGGTGCACGACCCGTCCGGCCCATACGGTGATCTCGTACCGGTACTCGTACAGGGCGAAGTTGGACCCCACCGTGACGGTGTCGGCGTCCCGGTCGATCAACTCCAGGTTGGAGATGAGCCGGCGCATCACCGACGGAGGCGTCTGCGAGTGCCGCGCCCCGGAGTTCAGCTGCGCGATGCGGCTGCGGATCCGCCGCCGGTTGTCATAGATGTACGACAGGTCCTTCGCCGGGTCGGCGTCCGGCCGCATCGGCACCCAATAGACGCCGTCGTCGTCCCAGAGCGCCTCCCAGTCGGAGTAACGCGCCTCATCGGCCAGCCGGGCCTCGAGACTGATGAAGTCGACGACCGCCGGGTCGACGCCGGTCCCGACCGCGATCTCGGTCATGCTGCTCATCGCTCACCCTCCGGCCCCGCGGCAGGGCCCTCCAGGACCGACGCCCAGTGCTGCCAGAAGCCGCGCTGGGGGGTTTCCGCGCTCTTGTCGTGGTTGACCGTTCCGGTCTCTTCGTGCAGGTCGCTCTCCAGACCGCGGCTCAGCACGATCCACTCGGGAGAGCGGGCGGCCAGGCCCATCTGATTGCGCGCCCCGATCTCGCCGTCGTCGGCGATCAGGAAGCCGGAGGGGCCCATGGCGCCCTCGGTACGTCGCAGCATCCGGCCGTTCATCTCCTCCGTCCCCGGCATCAGGGCGGGCGTGGTGTAGGCGATGGTCTCGCCCGGGGCCAGCGGCTCGACGAACATGATGTTCATCTCGGCCAGGAACAGGTTCGGGAAGATCAAGGTATGCGGCGGGCCGACGACGAATGCCTTGTGAGTGTCCTCGGGGCCGTACGCCTGCTCCATGGCGGCCACGTAGTCCGGCAGCTTTGCCCGTGGTGCCCGGCCGAACCAGACGAACTCCTCGTCGAGGCGGGTGTACTCGGCGGAGTAGTCGATCTCGGAGTGCCCGTTGCCGAGGTCCCGGACGTACACCTCGACCTTGCTGGGCACGTGCGAGACCTTGGCCTCGCGGACGGCCTCATAGACCGTCTGGTGAGTGATCAACGCGTGGTAACCGTCCACGTTGTTCTCCATCACCATCTTCCAGTTGGCGCGCTGGTGGTGCTTCATCCAGCCGGCGCGCAGATCCAGCCTGCCGTCCGGGGAGAGCGCCAGCAGCCGGTCGATGGCGGTGGTCGCCCGGCCGAGATGCTCCGGCAGGCTGATCCCGTCGGGGGACATCGAGGCGAAGATGAAGCCTCGGTAGCCGTCCGTCCGGGC